>NZ_JBOHGB010000186.1:0-12699 GCF_050699935.1 Actinophytocola sp. | reverse complement strand
ACGCCGCGCTCGCGCTCGGCGTCGTGCACCTGCTGCTCGAGAGCGGCACGTTCGACCACGACTTCGTGACGGTGGACGAACGGACCGTTCCTCGTGGACACCGCGACCGGCCGCTTCCTGCGTGAGGACGGGGACTTCGTCGTGTGGGACGGCGCCCGGCCGGTGCCGGTGGACGTCACCCGGCTGACCGGTGTGTCCGAAGTGGACCTGCGACGGCTCGCGGAGTTCGTCGCGGACGGTCCGCTGTGCTACGACACGTACAACGGCGTCGAGTAGCACACCGACACCGCACAGACGAGCCGCGCGCTGGCCGTGCTCTACGCGCTGACCGGCTGGCTGGAGGCACCGGGCGGCAACGCGCCCCGGCACGGCGTCGCCGCCTACGACTTCTACGACGCCGCCCTCGACGGCCGGCCCCACCCGGTGCGCGGGCTGGTGGCGTTCGGCGGCAACGCCCTGCTGCGGAACGGGACAGCCGGCGTGGCCGGGACGCGTTGCGGTCACTGGACTTCCACGTGCACGTCGACATGGTCGAGAACCCCACGGCACGGTTCGCCGACCTGCTGCTGCCGGCCGCGAGGCCGTGGGAATCGCCCGGGCTCGCCACCTCGTTCGGCGGCGGGCCGGCGACCCAGGCCTACGCCCAGTACCGGGCGCCCGCACTGGCGCCGCGGCACGAGTCGCGGCCGGACATCGAGATCATCGCCGACCTGGCGGTCCGCTCGTGGTGTGGTTCGGTTTCGGGCTCGAGTACAAGCTCGTGGTGGTTGGCCGCGATCTTCCCGGTGCTGCTGAACACCATGGCCGGGGGTGCGCTCGGCCGACC
This sequence comes from Actinophytocola sp., assembly GCF_050699935.1. NCBI lineage: Bacteria > Bacillati > Actinomycetota > Actinomycetes > Pseudonocardiales > Pseudonocardiaceae > Actinophytocola > Actinophytocola sp. Next base: position 11,873 of record NZ_JBOHGB010000186.1, on the reverse strand, counting down.
CCGCGCTGGTGCGGATGTCCCGGTCCTTCGGCGCGTCGCCGGCCCGGGTGCTGGCGACCGTCGTGCCCGGCGCCGTTCCGCACACGCTGACCGGGATTCGGCAGTCGGTCGCCCACGGGCTGACCGGCGTCGTGGTCGGCGAGGTGTTCTCGGCCGGGACCGGGCTCGGGTACGTGCTCAACGAGTCGGCGCAGCTCTTCCGGACCGACCGGCTGTTCGCCGTGCGTGGTACTGCTGGCGGCGACGGCGACCGTGCTGAACGAGCTGATGGTGCGGTGGGAGGCCCGCCTTTCCCGGTGGCGGGATGTGCCTGGCGAGGTCAGCGGCCGGCGCGCTTCCAGCGCATGACATACACCTCGGTGAGGTTCAGCAGGGCGTTCATGATCGTCGCGATGAGCATCAGGACCACCAGGGCCGCCATGATGCCCGCCGTGTTGAACGCGCCCGCCGCGGACATCAGGATGTAGCCGATGCCGCGGTTCGACGCGATCAGCTCGCCCACCACGGCACCGACGAGCGCGTAGGGGATCGCGAGTTTCAGGCCCACGTAGATGTAGGTCAGCGAGCCCGGCAGCACGACCTTCCGGATCATGTCCCGCCGCTTGGCGCCCATCACGCGCAGGACGTCCATCAGCTCCTCGTCGGTCTCCCGGACGCCCGTGTAGGTGTTCCAGAAGACCAGGAAGAACACGATCACCGCGGTGAGCACGACCTTCATCTCCAGGTCGATGCCGAACCACAGCACGAACAGCGGCGCGAGCGCCAGCTTCGGCAGGCTGTAGATCGCCGTGATGAACGGGTCCAGGAGCCGGCCCAGCAGTGGGATCAGGCCCAGCACGAAACCCATCACGATGCCCGTCGCCGCACCGAGCAGGAACCCGTACAGGGTCGCCTGCAACGTGATACCCACGTTGTCCAGCAGGTAGCCGCTGGTGATCCAGTCCTGCAGCTGCGCCCAGATCTCCGTGGGCTTGCTGACGAAGAACTCGATGTCGAACGCGCCGGCGACGAACTGCCACAGCAGCAGCGCCATGATCAGCACACCGACCCGCAGCCCGGCGATGGTCAACGTCGAGCGCTTCTGCGTGTCCCGGTCCTCCAGGCGGTCGTCGGCACTGACCGCCGGCGCCATGCCCTTGCCCTCGGTCATCATCGCCACGTCAGCAACCTCCGTCGCTATCGCCGGACGAGGCGGGGCCGGCGACGGCCCGCGCCCTGACCTGTCGGAATACCATATATTATGAGTCTGCCTTGGTCACGACTTCGGCCGCGAACAGCCCAGCCCACCGGACGATCCGGAACACCTGTGCCCTCCTTTGTGGACTAGTGCTGGTCCACGGCCCTGGTCACCGCGTGCGAATAGCCCCACGGCACGGCGACCTGCGAGGCCGGGCCCTCCCCGCCGGTCACCGCGACGAGCAGGCTCGCGGCGTCCGGCACGACGGGGACCCGGTCGGCCGCGTCGAACCAGGTCGGCCAGATCGGGGCCAGCCCGCGACCGCGCAGGTCCGCCCGCGGGTTGCGGGCGGCGTCGAACAGGAACTCCCGGACGTCGCGCCGGGACCAGCCGGCCGCCGCGAGCAGGCGCGCGTGCTCGGGGTTGAGCAGCAGCAGGGTCTCCGCGGTCGCGACATACGCGGCGTTCGAGCCCAGCGTCGCCATCGAGCTCGCGAACGTGCCGAGCAGGCGGGCGGGGTCGGCACTCTGCTGGTCGAGCATGTTGTGCGGGCCCTCGCACTTGAGGACGGTGACCGTGGTCGAGTCCGGGAAGCCGAGGTCGGCGTGCAGGCCGGGCCACGGGCTCGCCGCCAGGTTCTCCGCGCAGCAGTACGTGTACTCCGCGGGCGAGCCCTGCGCGGTGAGGTCCGCGCCACCGGGGACGGCGCCGAGCAGGAACGAGTAGCCCAGCGCGACCGCACGGCCGGTGGTCGCGTTGGCCTCGAACCCCGGGCCGAGCGCGCCGCGGCCGGCCTCGTAGCCGTACCGCCCGGCGTCCGGACCGCTGACGAACACGAGCGTGCCGCCCGGGTGGGTCGTGATCGCGGCCTGGAACAACCGGAACTCGGGTGCCGCCATGGCGTCGTACGCGGCGAACACCACCGGTGCCCACCGCGGCCGGCAGCCCGCCGCGACCGCGACGGCGGCGACCTCGCGGGCGGTCACCGGGGTGTCCCGCGGCGGAATCGCCGGCCAGACCGGGGCCCGCGGGTCCCGGCCGGCCAGGAACTCCTCGACGCGCCGCGGCGTCGGCGCGACGAGCGGGAGGCCGTCGCCGAGCAGGCTCTTCCGCATCACGGCCGTGAACTCCGCGGACGGGTCGTCGCCGTCGAGGGACAGCAGCCCGGACGGCTCCGCCGGCGAAGGCGCGGCGATGGCCCGCGCGGCGAACCTGTCGTGCAGGTGCGCCGCCCGCCCGGTCAGGCCCTCGAGGATGTCCTCGAGCACGTCCTTGACCTCCGCGGCGACCTCGTCGCGGGTGGCCGACCGCAGCGCGCGGAGGCTGGTGACCGGCAGCCCGGGCGCCATGCGTGCCGCGGCCGCGAGCGCCTGGCGGCCACCGATGTCGGTGGTGACCACCGATGTCGGCACGCCGAGGCGCTCCAACTCGGCCGCGACGATCGCGGTGGGCTGGCTGACGCCCCAGTCGCCGAGCGCGAACACGACCCCGGCGACCTCCTGGTCGCGGACCCAGCGGGCGACCTCGGTGAGGCGCTCGCCGGTGCCGCGCAGCAGGTCGTCGGTGTGGTGCACGACCTCGGCGTCACCGCCGAGCGCCGTCTCGACGACCTCGAAGATCGCGCGGTAGGGGCCGTAGTCGGGGGCGAGCTTGCCGTTGTCGAACAGGATCACCCGGCGGCCGGCGAGGCTCGGGCGGCGCGGGGCGAGCGGGGCCGGGCGCGCGGGAGCCGGTATGCGGGGATCGATCACCTGAACCGCCACGTCGCCGCCTTCCTCCGGTGGATGCTCTAAAATATATTCTAGCTAGCATCGGCACAAGGCTACGGAGGCACGGTTGGGACCGTTGAGCGGACTGCGCATCGTCGAGCTGGCCGGCCGCGGGCCGGGGCCGTTCGCCGGCATGATGCTGTCGGACATGGGCGCGGAGGTCGTGCGAGTGGACCGGCCGGGCGGCGACCGGCACATCCAGGCCCCGAATCCCCGGCTGGAGCTGGTGGTGCGCGGGCGAAAGTCGGTGCTGGTGGACCTGAAGCACCCGGCCGGCGCGGACGTGGTACTGCGCCTGACCGACCGGGCGCACGCGATCTTCGAGGGCTTCCGGCCGGGCGTCGTCGAGCGGCTGGGCATCGGCCCGGACGTGTGCCTGGCCCGCAACCCGGCGCTGGTGTACGGCCGGGCGACGGGGTGGGGGCAGACCGGTCCGCTGGCGTCGTCGGCGGGGCACGACATCAACTACATCGCGCTCGCCGGGGCCCTGGAGCCGATCGGCCGGGCGGGCGGGCCGCCCGTGATCCCGCTGAACCTGGTCGGCGACAACGCGGGCGGGATGCTGCTGGCCTTCGGACTGGTGTGCGCGATGCTCGAGGCGCGCGAGTCCGGGCGCGGTCAGGTGGTGGACGCGGCGATGGTCGACGCGGCCTCGCTGCTGATGACGCAGTTCCACGGCCGCCGCCGCAACGGCACGTGGCGCGACGAGCGGGGCACGAACTACCTCGACTCGGGCGCGCCGTTCTACGACGTGTACGAGACCAGCGACGGCCGGTGGGTGTCGATCGGCGCGATCGAGCCGAAGTTCCACGGCGAGCTGTTCCGCCGGATCGGCCTGGACCGCACGGGCCTGGCCGACCCCATCGCCCAAGCCGACTGGCCCGAGCTGCGCACGCGGCTGACGACGCTGTTCCGGACCCGGACGCGCGCGGAGTGGACCGAGCTGCTGTCCGAGTCGGACTCGTGCTTCGCGCCGGTGCTGGGCCTGCCCGAGGTGGCGTCGCACCCGCATCACGTGGCCCGCTCGTCCTTCGTGGAGGTTGCCGGCGTGCCACAGCCCGCACCGGCGCCACGCTTCAGCCGCACCCCGGGCGCGGTGTCCGCTCCCCCACCGGCCCCCGGCGACGACTCGCCACGGGTACTGGCGGAGTGGGGCTTCACGGCCGAGGAGATCACCCAGCTGACGGAGTCGGGCGCGGTGCCAGGAAGGACGCCTTCCGGACGTTGAACGTCAGCAAGGCGTCCTTCCTGGCTCGTCAGCGTAGGTGTGGGACGACTTCCTCGGCGATGAGGCGCAGCATCGCGTCGGCCTCGTCGCGGGGGCAGGCGATGCGGAAGATCACCACGTCCACGCCCGCCTCCAGGTACTCACGCAGCCGCGCCACGCATTCCGCCGGCGTGCCCGCGATCAGGTACTTGTCCACGAAGGCGCTGAAGTCCTGCCGATAGGTCCGGCCCACCCGCTCCGCCGCCATCGTGCGCGCCCGGTCGCCGGAACGGTCGACCGTCGTGAAGGCGAACAACGCGGTCCGCCCCGACCACCCGGCCGGGCCGGCCAGCGACGCGATCTCCACCCGGCCCGCCGCCACCTGCTCGGGCGTGCGCAGGTACGGCAGCCACGCGTCGCCCCATCGAGCGGTCCGGCGCAGGGCCGCGCGGCGGCGGCCGGCGATCCAGATCGGCAGCTTGCGCGCGGGACGCGGGGCGATCGTGACGTCGCGGAACGTGGTGAACCGTCCGTCGACCGAGACGTCGGCGGACGTCAGCAGGCGGTGGATGACGTCGAGCGCCTCGTCGGTCCGCGCGCCGCGGGACGTCACCGGCACGCCTGCCGCCTCGAACTCCTTCGGGTACTCGCCGCCGATGCCGACACCGAGGGTGAACCGGCCGCCGCTGACCGCGTCCAGTGACGCGGCGAGCTTCGCGGCCATGGCCGGCTGGTACAGCGGCAGCAGTGTCACCGCGCTGACGAGCTTGATCCGCGACGTCACCCCGGCCGCGTGCGCGAGCGAGATGAACGCGTTCGTGGTCGGGCCGTGGAAGGTGAGGTGCTCGCCGCACGCCAGGTAGTCGAAGCCCGCGTCCTCGGCCAGCCGCGCGAACGCCGCCGGATCCGAACCGGACTGCAGGGTCACGCCGAACTCGGTACTCACGATCATCTCCACCCGCAAACCGGCTGCTAGAGTGCCGACTATAGGATAGATAGGAGGACCGTCGTGGTCGACATCCTGATGCCCTACGCGGAACGGCCCGCGGGTGACACCGGTCTCACCGCGCCTCGGCTGTCCACACTGCACGGACGCACGGTCGGCATCGTCAACAACAGCTGGCGGTGCATGAACGTCATCGCCGACGAGCTCACCTCGGTGCTGCGGGACGACTACGGCGTCGTGCGGGTCGTCGAGCGGCGCATCTCGGCCGCGCAGACGCTCCCCGAGGACACCCTGGAGGCCATGGCCGCCGACTGCGACGCCGTCGTGGTCGGCATCGGCAATTGAGGCTCCTGCACATCGTGGTGTATCCACGATTCCGTTGAGCTCGAACGGCGTGGCGTGCCGTCGGTGACGCTGTTCACCGAGGTCTTCGCCGGGCTGGCGATGGCCGTCGCCACCGGCGCCGACGCCACCGACCTACCCCGGGTGATCCTCCCGCACCCGCTCAACGACAGGCCCGAGCCGGACATCCGGGCCGTGCTGCGCGAGCGGGTAGCCGCGATCGTCGAAGGGCTGACATGCTGACGTCCACCGAGCTGGTGTCCACTGTGGAGGATCTACCGGACGACGTGGAGGCCGTCAGCGCGTGGCTCCACGAACGCGGCCACACCGACGGCCTGCCGGTCGTGCCGCCCACCCGCGAGCGCGTGCTGCGGATGCTCACCGGCACCACGCGCGACCCCGCCGCGTCGCTCGGCACCGTACCGCCGACGAACGGCGCGGCCACGGTCGAGAAGCTCGCGATCAACGCGGTCATGGCCGGCTGCCGCCCGGAGTACCTGCCGGTCGTGCTGACCGCGTTCGACCTGTTGCTGGAACCGGGTTTCCAGCTCGCCGGCATGCAGCCGACGACGAACCCGCTCACCCCCATGCTGATCGTCAACGGCCCGATCCGCCGGCGCATCGGGCTGAACTGCTCGACCGGGGTGATGGGCCCCGGGTGGCAGGCCAACGCCACGATCGGCCGCGCCGTGCGGCTCGCGCTGATCAACCTCGGCGGCGCGCTGCCGGGCGAGGTCGACAAGTGCACGCAGGGCTTCGTCGGCAAGTACACGCTGTGCGTCGGCGAGAACGAGGAGGACGGTCCCTGGGCGCCGCTGCACACCGAGCGCGGGTTCGCCGCGGACCAGGACGTGGTCACCGTCGTCGGGGTCAACGCGGCGATCAACATCCACGACTCCAGCGACGACTGGCGCGACGTGGTGAAGACGCTGTGCGGCAGCCTGCCGAGCCTCGGCACGCCGAACGTCGTCGATCCACATGCGACACCGGTACTCGCGCTCAACCCGCTGCACGCGCGGATCCTGAGCGACGGCGGGTTCGGCAAGGCCGAGCTCACGCGGCACCTCGTCGAGCACACCACGCTGCCGCCCGACGCGCTGTCCGAGCGGCGCTCGCACCTGCGCCGGGCCGAGGGCGCCGACGACTACCTCGTCGACGGCCGGATCCCGATCGTCAACGACCCGGAGTCGCTGCTGGTCGTGGTGACCGGCGGGATGAGCGGCGGGCACTCGTGCTTCCTGCCGGCCGGGCACTACGGACAGGCCCGGTCCGCCACTATTGCTATATGATATGGGCAATTGGTGGCGCCGGTGGCCACCGCCGCGAGAGGAGTCGACCCATGCAGCAGGCCGTCGAGAAGGCCCTGGACAACGTGCGGCCCGCACTCGCCGCGGACGGGTTCGACCTGCGGCTCGGCTCGATCGAGTCGGACAACTCGGTGCGGGTGGTGCTCGAGGCCAAGCCGGACGCGTGCATGGAGTGCCTGGTGCCGGACGCGGTGCTGGTGGCCATCCTGGACAAGGCCATCCGCGACGAGGACCCGGGCGTCGGCCAGGTGCACGTCGACAAGGTCGGCTTCTAGACCGCCTCCCCGGAATTTAAAGTGTTCGTTGCGTTCCAGCGAATAGTGGCGGTCGGGCGGTTGGTTGGTCGCTGGGTGGCGTCACGGTCCCCTGGGGTTACGTTGGTCGGTGCGAGACTCTTGCACGATGATCGTTCCTAGATCGCGAGCACCAGCTTGCCGGTGGCGCGGCGCGTGACGAGGCGCTCGTGCGCCTCGTTCACCGCGGCCAGCGGGAGCACGTCGTCGATGACGACCCGGACCTGCCCGCCGGCGAGCAGCTCAAGGCATCCGACCAGCGCGTCGCGCACGTCGGCGGCGGGCATCGCCAGGCTCGCGTGCCCGCGCAGCGTCACCGACTTCCGGTACAGGGTCGCGTAGTCGATCTCGCCGCGACCGCCGGCGCTGACCCCGAACACCGTGACGCGCCCGCCGCCCGCCACCGCCGTGACCGCCGCACCGGTGAACGCCCCGCCGAGCCCGTCGAGCACCACGGTCGGCTCGAGCTCCCGGACGGCGTCCCGCAAACCCGCCGCGTCGCAGGCGATCACCCGCTCCGCGCCGAGGTGCTCGGCGTCCGCCGGGTCGCTCGCGTGGGCCCACACCGTGGCGCCGGCCGAGCGCGCGAGCTGGACGGCCAGCGTGCCGACCCCGCCGCTCGCGCCGAGCACGAGGACCCGGTCCGCGGCGGTCACCTCCCGGCCGACGAGGGCCCACGCGGTCACCCCGGCGAGCCCGACCCCGGCCGCGTGCACGGGATCCACGCCCTGCGGCAGCCGGACCACGCCCTTGGCCGGCACGGCGACCCGCTCCGCGTAGGTGCCCGGACGGCGCAGCCCGAGCCCGGCGCCGTACACGACGACCGGCCCGGAGTCGGCGTGCCCGACCCCGTCGCAGCCGGGTACGAACGGCAGCTCGACCCGTCCGGCGCCACCGTCGCGCAGCCGCACGTCGATCGGGTTGACCCCCGCGTGGCTCAGCCGCACGAGGACCTCGCCCGCGCCCGGCTGGGGATCGGACACCTCGTCGATCCTCAGTGGACTCCGGAACGCGTGCAGCCGCGCGGCCTTCATGCCGGCACCGCCTTCGCCCGCGCCAACAGTCCGGCCAGCCGACCCGGCGCCGGGTCCCGCTCCAGCCCGCGCACGGCCGCGACCAGCTCCTCGACCACTTCGCGGTCGGCCGGCGACGAGCCCCACGCCGCGCAGTCCCACACCTTCGCCTCCACCGCGTCCCAGCCCATCGGGTTCTCCGGATGTCCCAACGGAAACTCCGAGCGCCGGGTGATCACCGCACCGCCGGCCAGGTGCACGTCGACGGTGACCGGCATCGGGATGACCCGCCCGGCGGCCCGGTCGAAGCCCGGGTCCAGCACCGGCTCGACCCGGGCCGCCAGCGCCAGGATCTCCGGGTCGCGGACCGCCGTGTCGATCAGGCCGGCGAGCGTGACCGAGCCGCGCACGGCCGTGAGCGCCACGACGTACGGCAGGCTGAACTGGGCGTCCATCGGCGAGGCCGGCGTGCGCCGCCGCTCCAGCGGGTGCACGACCTCGTCCCAGCTCTCCTGGCTGTTGACGTGCACGACGATCCGCTCGATGTCGCCCGGCGCGAGCCCGCTGGTGGCGGCGAGCGTCGCGCCGACCGCGTTGTGGGTGATCCGGCAGACCGGGTACGGCTTGGTGCTCGCGCCCGCGCACTCCCACCGAGAACCGAGGTCCGCGACCACGACCGTCCGGTCGTACGAGCCGCCGTGCCAGTAGCTCAGCCAGCCGTACTCGCCCTCCAGGATCTCGTGCGGCCCGGTGATGCCGAGCGCGGCCAGGTCCGCGGACTGCACGGCGGTCTGCGCCGTCACGCCCTGCTGGACCCGGATCGCGAGCGTGGCCTCCTTGATGGCCTGCTGGTTGCCGGCGAGCGCGGTATAGGCGTTGCCCAGCGCGTCGAGCGCGCGAGACTCGTCGAGCCCGCGCAGCAGCGCCGCGACGAGGGCACCGCCGAGCGCGCCGCACTGGTAGGTGAACGACCAGCCGCGGGGCCGGTGCTTCGGGCCCGCGACGTGGTACTCGGGCGCGAGACCCAGCCGGCACATCACCTCCTGCGCGGCGACGAGCGCGGTCAGCAGGCGGGCGCCGTCGACACCGCCGCCGTCCTGCGCGGCGTCCTGCTCGGCGATCGCGAGGGCGATCGGCGCGGTGGCCACAGTCGGGTGCAGCAACGCCTTCTCGTGCACGTCGTCGAGCTCCAGCGCCCGGCTGATCGTGGCGTTGAGCAGGACCGCGTGCGGTACCGACGTCTTCTCCGGGCGGCCGATCACGCTGCTCACCGGGCGCCCGCCCCACGCGCCGACCGCGCGGAGCAGCTCCGGGACGCCGTCGGCCTGGGTACCGGCGAGGGCCGCGGCGACGAGGTCGAGCAGCCGGCGCTTGGCGCCGTCGGCCACCGGCTCGGGGACGTCGGCGAGCGTGAGCCCGCCGGCCCAGCGGACGAGGTCGACCATCGCGTCCTGGTCCAGCACGTTCGGCCCAAGTACGTTCGGCGCCGCCATCGGCCACCACCTCTCGTCGGAATGGCTATATCATATCCAGCCATGGAACTGCCGCCCCTGCCGCGAACCCTGCGCGCCGATCCGGCCGAGGACACCGAGACCGTCACCGGCTGGCTGACCACGCTCGGCGTCGGCGACGGGCACCCGGTGATCCCGCCGACGGCGGTCCGGGTCGAGTCGATGCTCGGCGGCTGGGACCCCGACGAGTCCCTCGGCACCCTCGCGCCACTGCGCCGCGAGGTCACGGTCGCCGACGTGGCGGTGTGCGCGGTGCTCGCGGGCTGCCGGCCCAGCGCGCTGCCCGTGCTCGTGGCCGCGGTTCGCGCCGTCCAGGACGACCGGTTCAACCTGCTCGGCATCACGACGACCACGGGCAGCGCGGCCGTCGGGGTCGTGCTGCACGGCGCCGCGGCCACCGCGGCCGGGGCCGGCGCGGGTCCGAACTACCTCGGGCCCGGCCACCCGGCGAACGCGACGATCGGGCGTGCCCTCGCGACCCTGATCCGGGTGGTGGGCGCCGCGGTGCCCGGGTCGATCGACGTGGCGATCGCGGGCCAGCCGGCGAAGTACGGGCTGTGCTTCGCCGAGCTGCCGGCCGGACCGGGCTGGCCCGACCTGGGCACCGAGCGAGGCGGCGAGGTCACCGTGCTCGGCGTGTCCGGCACGGTCGAGGTGGTCGACGCGGTCAGCCAGGCCCCGGTGGACCTGCTCGACACGCTGGCCGCCGCCCTGCTGCTGCCGGTGGCCGCCGGCCCCGACGGCCGCACCCTGGGTTCGGGCGAGCCCGTGGTCGTGCTGCCGCCGGAGTGGGTGGACCGGCTGCGCGCGGCCGGGTGGGACAAGAAGGGCGTCCGCGCGCACCTGTGGGAGCGGGCGCGGATCCCGGCCGACCGCCTCGGGCCGGGCATCGCCGGCCGGGCCACCGCCGACGTGCTGGCCGCCGCGCTCGCGCCCGAGGACATCACGCTGCTGGTCGCGGGCGGCCCCGGGACGAAGGCCACGCTGCTGCCGACCTGGTCCACCAGCCGCTCGGTCACCGTCCCGCTGCCCTGACCCCATGCCGGCTCAGCCGACCAGGCCGGGGAGGTCGGCCAGGGTCCGGGCGCCCAGCAGAGTCATCGTGCGACGGGTGTCCGCCACCAGACCGTCGAGCACGGACGCCACGCGCTCCTGGCCGCCCACCGCCAGCGCCCACATCACCAGCCGTCCAACGAGGACCGCGTCGGCCCCGAGCGCCACCGCCGTCAGCACGTCCGCCGCTCGCCGCACCCCGCCGTCCAGCAGGACCGCCGCCCGCCCGCCGACCGCGTCCACAATGGACTCCAGGACGTCCAGCGGGGCCACCGCGCGGCCGAGCTGGCGGCCGCCGTGGTTGGAGACCACCACGCCGGCCGCGCCGTGCTCGACGGCCCGCACCGCGTCCTGCGGCCGCAGAATCCCCTTCACCACCACGGGAAGCCCGCAGGCGGCCGAGACGAGCCACGACACGTCCGGCCAGCCGATGTCGGCCCGGATCGCCGACACGTAGCCGTGGTGTGCCGCGTCGATCGCCGGGTACGGCTCGAAGTTCGCGTTCCGCCAGCCCGTGCCGCCGCGAGACCGTCGATCCCGCGGGCGGTGGCCGACCACCGGCGCGTCGACCGTCAGCACGATGGCCTGGTAGCCCGCGTCGACCGCGCGGGCCACCAGGTCGGCGCTCACCCCGCGGTCGGTCAGCAGGTACAGCTGGAACCACCGGGCCCGCCCGCCGATGTCCTCCAGCGGCACGCTCGACCCCGTGGCCAGCACGAACCCCAGCCCCGAACCGGCCGCGGCGCCGGACGTGGCGTGCTCGCCCTCGGCGCGCACCAGCCGCTGCATCCCCATCGGGGCGACGAGCACCGGCGCGGCCAGCCGGCAGCCGAGCACCTCGGCCGCCGGGTCCGGGTCCGCCGCGCCGGCCAGCACCCGCGGGCGCAGCGTTCGGCGGCGGAACGCGGCGAGGTTGCCGGCCAGCGCGACCTCGTCGTCCGCGCCGCCCGCGACGAAGTCCGCCACCTCGACGGGCAGCACCCGGCCGGCCTCCGCCGCCAGCTCCTCGACCTCCACGAGCCGGTAATCTATCGTATATTCTCGTGGACACGCCCCGGATCATCGCCCTCGGGCAGGGCTACGCCTGCCGGTTCGCCGTGGACACGCTGCGACAGGCGGGCTTCGCGGTCGCGACGGCGGGCGAGCTCGCCCGGTTCGACGTCTGCCTCACCGACGACCTCGAGCCGCTCGCCCCGCTGCTCGGCGGCGGCGAGCCGTGGCCGGCGGCGCTGCGCGGGCTCACCCTGGTCGAGCT
>NZ_JBOHGB010000185.1:0-12796 GCF_050699935.1 Actinophytocola sp. | reverse complement strand
GCCGAGCACGCCGCGCTCGTCGAGGAGGCCGCGGCCGGCGCCGTCGTGACCTTCGCCGGGGTGGTGCGCGACCACGACCACGGCCGCGGCGTGGTGAACCTGGACTACGAGGGCCATCCCAGCGCGAAGGCCGTCATCGGGGAGGTTGCCGACGCGGTGGCCGGCCGGCACCCGGGCCTGCGGGCGGTCGCGGTGAGCCACCGGACCGGCGCCCTGGCGATCGGCGACGTGGCGCTCGCGTGCGCGGTGGCGGCCGAGCACCGCGGGGAGGCGTTCGCGGCGTGCTCGGACCTCGTGGACGATGTCAAGCGCCGGCTGCCGATCTGGAAGCACCAGACCTTCACCGACGGCTCCGACGAGTGGGTCAACTGCCCCTGAGCGCCCTGCGGGAGCCGCTCACGTAGGCAGCGGGACGAAGGGGAAGGGCTCCACCGCCCGGGGGATTGCGGTGGAGCCCTTCGTGCCTCGTGCGTGTGGCTACCTCAGGCGGTTCACTTGGTGGCGATCTTCTGACCCACCAGGATCAGGTTCGGGTCGCCGATGAACTGCTTGTTCTTCGCGTGCAGCGCCTGCCAGCCACCCTTCACCTTGTGCTCGCGGGCGATCTTGGACAGCGAGTCGCCGGCCTTGACCGTGTAGTCGCCCTTCGGGTTGGACTTCGCGAGCACCGGACGGACCGGCGCGGCCTGCTGCGGCGCCTCGTACGAGCTGGACTCGTTCGAGGTCTGCTCCTGCTGCTGCGGCTGCGGTGCGCTGTAGCCGCCCCCGCCGCCGCCGGACGAGCCGCCACGGGCGCCACACACCGGCCACGCGCCGATGCCCTGCGACTGCAGGGTGTTCTCCGCGACCCGGATCTGCTCGGCCTTCGACGCGTTGGCCGGGTTGCCCGAGCCGCCGTTGGCCTCCCAGGTGCCCTGCGAGAACTGCAGGCCACCGTAGTAGCCGTTGCCCGTGTTGATGCTCCAGTTTCCGCCGCTCTCGCATGCTGCGATGGCGTCCCAGTTGACCGGGTCGGCCTGGGCCGGGGTGGTGGCGACCGCCAGCGGAACACCGATCACGGCGCCGGCAACGACGACGCGGGCGATGCTGCGCAGAGCGACGGACGGCTTGCGGTGCTTGCCTTCGTACGTCATTTCCTTCTCTCCCTCAACGCCTACGCGTGCCGCGCTGTCGGGCCGACCCGTGGGCCGCGCCGGCTCGCCGGCCACCACTCCTCGCGTCGGGGCGCTCGTCGTGGACCCTCGTCCCGGTCCGGAGGTTCTCTTTCAGTCGGGGGTATTTCCTCGCGGGTGCCCGCCGGACCGGGTTTGGCGTTACGGGCACTCGTGTCTTGCGTGGCTGGTCGGGGGACCAACCGGAGGCGACGGTACGTAAGAAATTCGGCGATTGAAAATTTGAAGGGACGTGACCGTCGTCACAGTAACGGTTATTGACGTGATTCGATCTGCATTGTTCACGCAGGTCAAAGCGATGTTATGGATCCTTTATAGGCCTTAATCGCGGCAACATAATTCACTCTAAGTGAGGCGCTTGTCACGTCGGAAGAGGGCGGTAACCGGCCTCGTAAACCGTTACCCGAATGGCTGGTGGCAGCCCTCTGAAATCGGTTCGTTACCTGCTGCAATGTGCTACCTAATTCGGGGGATCTCGTGCTGAGTGATCACGGCGGCGACGCGCCGTGTCGCCCCGGCGTGTCGGCGGTGTCGCGGCGCTCGCGTCACGCGCGCCGGCTCGACGGTCGCCCGGACGAGGCGCATTCGGACAATTCGGGTGGACGCAGCGTTAGCGCCCGGCCCGGCAGGTGAGTCAGCCTCCGGCGAACGGCGGCAGTACGTCGACCTCGCTGCGGTCGGGCAGCGGGACCGAGGTGTCGCGCACGGCGACGCCGTCGAGCAGGAAGCTGCACGCGGTCAGCACGCGGGCGAGGGCGTCGCCGTGCCGGCCGGTCAACTCGTCGACGAGGTCGCGCATCCGGGCGGCACCGGCCAGCTGGACGGTCTCCTCGTTGACGCCGGCGGCGGCGCGGGCCCCGGCGAAGTAGCGCACCCGCACCGTGGCGGCGGCTGGGGCGGTGGTCACCTGCACAGGTTAACCGCCGCGACACGCGGGCCCGGCGTGGTGTGCGGGACGATGAGGCCATGGCCTGGACCTACCTGATGGACATGGACGGGGTGCTCGTGCACGAGGAGCACCTGATCCCCGGGGCGGACAAGCTGATCGAGGAGCTGCGCGCCAAGGACGTCCGGTTCCTGGTGCTCACCAACAACTCCATCTACACGCCGCGGGATCTGCGCGCGCGACTGCGGCGGACGGGCCTCGACGTGCCGGAGACGTCGATCTGGACCTCCGCCTTGGCCACGGCGACGTTCCTCGACTCGCAGCGCCCGGAGGGGTCGGCGTTCGTGATCGGGGAGGCCGGCCTGACGACGGCGCTGCACGAGATCGGCTACGTGCTGACCGATCGCGACCCGGACTACGTCGTGCTGGGCGAGACCCGTACGTACAGCTTCACCGCGATCACCAAGGCGATCCGGTTGGTGGAGCAGGGCGCCCGCTTCATCGCGACCAACCCGGACGCGACGGGCCCCTCCCGCGAGGGCTCACTGCCGGCGACGGGCTCGGTGGCCGCGCTGATCCAGCGGGCGACCGGCCAGGCGCCGTACTTCGTCGGCAAGCCCAACCCGCTGATGATGCGCTCCGCGCTGCGCTCGCTGGGCGCGCACTCGGAGTCGACGCTGATGATCGGCGACCGGATGGACACCGACGTGCGGTCGGGCCTGGAGGCCGGCCTGCGCACGATCCTCGTGCTGACCGGCATCTCGACCCCGGACACCGCGGAACGGTTCCCGTACCGGCCGAGCCGGGTGATCGACTCCGTGGCGGACCTCGTCGGCCAGGCGGACGACCCGTTCCCGGACACCTGACCCGAGACACGAGACGGACACACGAGACGGACACACGAGACCCCGGCCGCGCGGTGCCGCCCGCGCCGACCGGGGTCTCGCATGTTCCCGAACTGACTGCCGCTCCCACCACGAAGCGACGCCGATTAGGCTAGCCTAACTTAAGTCTCCCGCGCAAGCCTCCGGTCAGGGCACGCGGGCCTCGACGACGTCGAACATCGTCGAGGTGCGAGTGATGCCGGCGTACTTCAGGCCGGCACGCTCGAAGAGCTCGGCGAACTTCGCCTCGCTCCGCTCGCGGCCGCCGAGGAGCAGCAGCATCTGCAGGTCGAGCAGCGGCGGGAACGGGTGGTCCGGGCGCTCGGGCAGCACGAGCTCGATCACGAGAACCCGCGCGCCGGGCGCGGCCACCCGGACGACGTTCTCCAGCGCCCGGGCGCAGTCCTCGTCGTTCCACATGTGCAGGACGTTGCGCAGCACGTAGGCGTCGGCGCCCTCCGGAACCGAACCGAACGCGCTGCCGGCGATCACCGAGCAGCGATCGGCCAGCGGTTCCTGCCGCAACTCCGGCAGCGCGCGAGCGATCACCGGCTCGATGTCGAACAGCACCCCGCGCAGCCGCGGGTGGCGCACCAGCAGGTCGCGCAGCAGCACGCCCTGCCCGCCACCCACGTCGACGACCGTGTCCGTCGTGCTCAGGTCGAGCGACTCCGCCTCGTTGGCCGAGCCGGTCAGCAGCGTCATCGCCTTGTTGAACAGGCCCGCCGCCCCCGGGTTGTCCTGGGTCAGGTAGCCGAAGAAGTCCTTGCCGTGGCGGTGTGCGAACGGACTGGTGCCGGTGCGCACCGCGGTGGTCAGCTCGTCCCACGTCTGCCACATCCAGTCGGCGGTGAACAACTCCGCCAGCGTCCCGCCCGCGTCCTGGGCGAGCGGGGCCGACCGCGGCGTGTGCGCGTATCGGTCGCCGTCGACGCGCCGGAAGAAGCCGAAGCTGGACAGCGCCTCGAGCAGGCGGGCCAGTGCGCTCGCGTCCGCGCCCACCCGGTCGGCCAGGTCCCCGACCGCCACCGGCTCGTCACCGATCTCGGTGGGTAAGCGCAGCTCCACTGCGGACTTGAGCAGCTGACCGAGGGCCATCTGCATGAAGAACGGCACGACCTGCCGGGCGGCCGGAGGAAGGATCGCGTCGGTGGGAGCGTCGGTGGTGGTGTCGGTCATCGCAGGGTTCCCTTCAGGACACCGAATCCAGCGGGGTGCGCAACTCTGTCACCGAACGGGCAAATCCGACAAGGGCCGATCAGGCGTTCAGGCCGCGTCCTGCTCCAGCTCCCGCACCGGGACCGGCGGCTCGGTCTGCCGCCGCCGCAGGACGCTCCACCGGGGCCTGGTCGGTTCGCGGTCCTCGACCCCGCCGCGCCGCGCGAGCATGATCCCGCACACCACGGCGCACACGGTCGCGACGATCCCGCCGATCACGAACGGCGACCGGCCGCCCAGCGTCGCCGCCATCCACCCGGTCATCGGGCCACCGATCGGGTTCCCGCCGACGAACACCAGCATGTACAGCGCCATCACGCGCCCGCGCATCTCCGGCGGGGTGCCCAGCTGGATCGCCCCGTTGGCCGTGTTGATGAACGTCATCATCGCGGCCCCGACCGGGATCAGGGCCAGCCCGAACGCGAGGTAGGTCGGCATCAGGCCGGCGACCACCTCGAACACCCCGAACGTCACCGCCGCGCCGATCAGCAGCCGCCGGCTCGGCTTGCGCCGGGCGGAGCGGCGCACGGCGAGCAGGGCCCCGCCGAACGTGCCGACCGCGAGCAGCGTCGACAGCAGCCCGTAGCCGTCGGCCTGCCGGTGGAAGACGTTCGCCGCGGCGATGGCGAGCGTGGTGTTGAACGTGATCGCGAACGTGCTGACGCAGAGGATCAGCATCAGCACCGCCACGATGTCCGGCCGCCCGCGCACGTACCGCAGGCCCTCGCGCAGCTGGCCGCGCCGCCGCGCCGGTGCCGGGTCGCGGTGCAGCTCCGCGGGGTTCATCCGGCCGAGGTTGACGATCACGGCGAGCGTCGAGATCGCGTTGATCAGGAACACCCAGCCGGTGCCGGTCCAGATGATCATCATGCCGGCGATCGCCGGGCCGACGATGCGCGCCATGTTGAAGCTGGTGGAGTTCAGCGCCACGGCGTTGGTCAGGTGCTCCTTGCCGACCAGCTCGCCGGCGAACGACTGCCGCAGCGGCGGGTCGAACGCGGTGAACATGCCGAACACGAGGCACAGCAGGTACACGTGCCACAGCGCGACCAGGCCGCTCACGTCGAGCAGGCCGAGCGCCAGCGCGCACGTCGCCATGCCGGACTGCACCAGCATCAGCATTTTGCGCTTGTCGTGCCGGTCGGCGAGCACGCCCGCCCACAACGTCAGCAGCAGCGTCGGCGCGAACTGCAGGCTCACGGCGACGCCGAGCGCCACCGGGTCGTATCCGGACAGCTCCAGGACGAGCCAGTCCTGGGCGATGCGCTGCATCCAGGTGCCGACGTTCGAGATCACCAGGCCGGATGCGTACAGTCGGTAGTTGCGAATCCGCAGCGATGCGAACATGCCGCGGCCAGATCTAGCGTTGTCTCCCACTAATCCTGTTGGCTCGCCATCCGGTCGAGGATCTCCGACGCGCGGGACAGGAGCTCCCGCTCCTGCTCGGTCAGCTCGGCAAGCCTCTTGTCGAGCCATGCCTCCCGCGCCGAGATGTCGGCCAGAATGAGCACGCTCCCCTCCTCGGTGATCTCCACGATGGCCTGCCGGCCGTCACTTGGATGCGGTCGTCGGCTGACGTAGCCGTGCTCCTCGAGAGCAGCGATCACCCTGGTCATGGAAGGGGGTTGGACAACCTCCTTGGCCGCGAGCTCGCCCGGGGTGAGCGGGCCGCGTTTGTACAGGCAGAACAGCGCGGAGAGTTGGGTGAGCGTGATCGAGGAGGTGGGTCGCTGGGCACGGAGCCTGCGGTTCAGCCGCACCGTCGCCAGCCGCAACCGGCTGGCGAGCGAGTGCTCGGCCATGTCATGCTCCTTGCTCGACACATCGTTAGCATACCTTACGAATTGCGCCGCGTCACAATGATCACCCCAGCGCGGCCTGGATCGGCCCGATCGCGAAGTACACGACGAACAACGCGGCCACGATCCACAGCAGCGGATGCGTGCCGCGTGCCTTGCCGGTCGCCGCGCGCAACAGCACGTAGCTGACGAAGCCCGCGCCGATGCCGTTCGCGATGGAGTACGTGAACGGCATGACGACGATCGTGAGGAAGGCCGGGAGCGCGATCGTGAAGTCGGTGAAGTCGATCTCCCTGACCTGCGCCATCATCAGCACGCCGACGACGACCAGCGCCGGGGCCGCGGCCTCGACCGGAACCGCCTGGTACAGCGGCGTCAGGAACATCGCGGCGATGAACAGCAGCCCGGTGACCACGTTCGCCAGGCCGGTGCGCGCGCCCTCGGCGATGCCGGACGCGGACTCGATGTAGACCGTGTTCGAGCTCGACGACGCCGCGCCTCCGGCCACCGCGCCGACGCCGTCGACGAACAGCGCCCGGCCGACCTTCGGCAGCTTGCCGTCCTCGTCGACGAGCCCGGCCTCCTTGCCCAGCCCGGTCATCGTGCCGATCGTGTCGAAGAAGTCGGTCAGCACCAACGTGAACACGAGCAGCACCGCGGTGATGATCGGCACCTGCACCCACGCGTCGAAGTTGACCTGGCCGACCAGCGAGAGGTCCGGCGCGCCGACCACGTCGTCCGGCAGCGCCGGGTAGCCGAGGTTCCAGCCCGTCGGGTCGGTGCCCGCGTACGGTCCGGCGTCCACAATGGCCTCGACGACGATCGCGATGACCGTGGTGACCAGCACGCCGATGAGGATCGCCGCCTTGACGCGCCTGGCGACCAGGATCCCGGTGATCACCAGCCCGAC
The DNA here is from genome assembly GCF_050699935.1 of Actinophytocola sp. Classification (NCBI taxonomy): domain Bacteria; kingdom Bacillati; phylum Actinomycetota; class Actinomycetes; order Pseudonocardiales; family Pseudonocardiaceae; genus Actinophytocola; species Actinophytocola sp. The sequence continues at coordinate 5,927 of NZ_JBOHGB010000185.1, read as the reverse complement.
CACGAACACGAACGTCGGCCAGGACGCGATCGAGCCGTTGATGCCGAGTCCTACTGGGACGGTCGTGTTCGCCTCGTCCGGCAGCCGGCGCACGAACCCGGCGTCGACGAGTCCGATCAGCGTGATGAACAGGCCGATGCCGACCGCGATGCCCGCCTTCAGCGACGGTGGCACGGCGTTGAACATCATCGTCCGCACGCCGGTCATCACGAGGATCAGCACCACGACGCCGTTGACGAGCACCAGGCCCATGGCCGCCGGCCAGCTCATCTGCGGCGCGATGCTGAACGCCACGAACGCGTTGATGCCGAGCCCGGTGGCGATCGCGAACGGGTAGTTGGCGACGAGTCCGAAGAGGATCGTCATGACCCCGGCGACGAGCGCGGTCACGGCGGCGACCTGCCCCGCGGGCAGGATGTCGCCGAACGCGTCGTCGTGGGTGGCCGGATTGTTCGGGTCCGCCGTGAAGCTGCCGATGATGAGCGGGTTCAGCACCACGATGTAGGCCATCGTCACGAACGTGACGAGCCCGCCGCGGATCTCCCGGGCCGTCGTGGAGCCGCGCTCGGTGATCTTGAAGAAGCGATCCAGTGCCGACGTCGCTGTCCTGTCCGCCATGAGGCGGTAGCCTCGCGCATGTGGCAGGCGAAGCGGAACCCGACGCGCGGATCGAGACACAGAAGTCACCTCCGCCGCCGCTGCCGCAGCGTCTGCTCGCGCTGCCGCCCGTGGTGTACACGGGGACGGCGTTGTGGCTGGTCGCGGCGATCGTGCTGCTGATCGCCCGCTACGCGTTCGACGCGGGTCCGCCGATCTGGCTGTGGACCGCGCTCACCGGTTTCGTCCTCGGCGTCATCGGGATTCCGGTCATGGCGTGGCAACGCCGAGCGTCCCGCCGCGGCGCGCGCGGCGCGCAACGCAACCTCTAGCCGCGCCCTAGCCGAGCACGCTTTCCGGGTCGTCGAGCAGTGCCGCGAGCAGGTGCCGGTCGGCCCAGCGGTCGCCGGCCCAGGCCAGTGCTCGGGCGAGCCCGGGGGTCGAGTCGACGCAGTGCGGCACGCCCTCGTCGACCCACCAGGACACGTCGTGCTCGCTCAGTCCTATCCGCACGGTCAGCCGGTCGTGCACGTACGGCCCACCCGGCGGCACGGCGATCCCGGCCAGGTCGCACGCGTCGACCACGGCGCCGAGGTCGGCCCAGCGCACCGGCTCGGCGGAGCCGGTGACCGTCCCGGTGACCACCTCGGCGGCGAGCGGCAGGTCGAGCAGCTCCGCCAGCGGCTCGGCCAGTGCGGGGTCCGGCCCGGCGCCGATGACGCGCTCGGGCTCGACCACGCCGAGCAGCCAGGGTGCGTCGAGCACGAGCCCTTCCGCGGCCGGGACCACCTGCCCGGTCAGCGAGCGGACCGCGTGCGGCGCGTGGAGGTCCGCCGGTTCGATCACGCCGTCGCGCACGGCCGCGGCGAGCGCCGCGTGGGCACGCAGGGCGGCGCCCGCGGGCACGTCGCTATCCGGGTCGGCCAGCCGCTCGAGGAGCTCGCCCGCGTCGTCGCCCACCCGCAGCGTGGCGCGGACGCCGACCGCGGTGAGGACCGAGTCGGCGACGTCGATCGGCGGGACGGGGTCGTACAGCCCGGCGAGCTCGGTGGCGTCCGGCAGCCGCCAGGCACGCGGCGGCCGGCCGGCGATCAGCGCGTGGTGGGCGATCCACCAGCCGGTGTAGCCGCGGGGCTCGTGCAGCGCCTGCCAGGTCCGCGGCTCGGCGGCCAGCAGCCGGAGCGCGGCCGGCCACGCGTCGTCGGCGACGAGGTCGAGGTCGCGCACGGCCGTCATGCTGGCCGGCGGCTCGGGGAGACCGTCCCACCAGTCGTGCTCGTCGGCGAGGTCGTGGTCCGGTCCGGCGGGCTGCTCGTCGACGACGACCGCGAACGTGTCGAGCACGCCGATCGCGGTGAGCACGTGCTTGCGCCAGCGCGCCGCGACGTCGTCACGCAGGACGCCGATCGGGGCGTCGGGGTCGAGGACGTCGAGGAGGGCGGCGCCGGGCAGGGCGAGCTCGTCGGCGCGGCGGTGGTCGCCGGCGTCGTCGGGGAGCGCGAGCGCGGCGAGCCAGGGACGCTCGCCGGGCCGGGCGCCGGTCTCGCCGACGAGGGTGAGGACGGTGTGCCGCAGCGCCGTGACGTCCATTCCGGACTCGGCGTCCTCCAGGCTGCGCTCCACGGCCTCGCGGGTGGAGTCGAGGAGGTCGGCGGCACTCGCACGCCGGGCGCCCAGCCGTTCGAGAAGGGGGTGGACCGCGTCGGGGTGGACGATCGCGAGGTCCAGCTCGAGGTCGGTGTCCTCGGCGATGAGCAGGCCGCGCGGGCCCGGGCGGGTGCGCCCGTCGGTGAGCGGTACCGGCAGCGCGCCGAGCGCCTCGCGGGCGTCTCGATCGACGTCGGCGATGGGCGCGAGGGCGGCGTAGAGGCGGTGCCACCAGGCCGGCGGCCGGTCGATCCCGGTGACCCGGTCGACGATGTCGGCGATGGTGAGCCGGGTGACGTCGAGTGCCTGGAGGGCGGCGTCGTGCTCGGCGGTGGTCAGGCCGTCGACGGTGTCGTCGAGCGCGTCGACCAGCTCCGGGGCGGGGACCGTGCGGGCGTGCCGCGGTTCGACGGCGCCGGTTCGGGTGGGCAGCCAGGCGGTGGTGCGCAGCGCCTCCGCTATCCGGGCGCGGAGCCTTTCGTCTACTTCGGACAGTGGGAAGCCGGCCCGGGGGACCAGCCGGGTCCGGTCGTGGGGTTCACGGAGCTCGAGGAGCCGCGGGTAGGTGCGGGCGGCGTGGTCGAGGACGGCGTCGGTGGCCGGGCCGGGCCGGACGCGCCGGCGGTCGGCCTCGATGGGCAGGGCGGCGATGAGCCGGGCGGGGAGGGACAGCCGCTCGTCGGTGCGGGTGGGCGCGTGGAGGACGTCGTCGCCGAGCGGGGCGTCCAGCCGGGCCGCCCAGCAGACGGTCCACTGTGGACGCGCCTCGGTGCCGAGCCCGGTGAGGTCGGCCAGCTCGCCGTGCTCGCGGACGACGAGCCAGCGGCTGGTGCCGCCGGGGCCGTGGATGTCCGTGCGGGGGCCGTCGTCGTCGCGGCGCCAGGTGTCGCCCTCGATCTCGATGGTGCCGAGGCTGTCGAGGGAGAGCAGGAGGTCGGTGACCTGCCGGGCGAACTCGTCACGCAGCTCGGCGGGGTCCACGCCGTCCCGCAGCGGCAGCCGCACCTCGGTGTCGAACCCGTCCGGCGGCCGCTCGTCGGTGGGCCAGACGAGCCGCAGGACCGGGACACGCCCGCTCCGCCCGGTGACCTCCCGGGTCCGCTCCGCGGAGAACGTGACCGACCCGGTCCGCGACACGACCCGCGGCGCGTCACTGACGGCCAGCACGGCCGCGAACCCGACCCCGAAGCGCCCGACGCCGTGCTGTTTGGCGGACGCCCGCAACGAGGCCAACGAGGCCACGCCGGCGGCGTCCAGCGGCCGCCCCGCGTTGGCCACCCGCACCTCCCGGTCGACGAACGACACCCGAAGCCGCCCACCCGCCTCGGCCGTGTGGGCGGCGGCGTCGGCCGCGTTCTGCGCGAGTTCGACGAGGAGCCGGTCGCGGTAGCCGCCGAGGAAGAGGTCCTCCTCGGCGTTGGCGTCCTCCCGGAAGCGAGTGGGGGAGTCCCGCCAGGAGGCCAGCACGGACTCCCGAAGAGCCTCGGTCCGGAAGGGATCACTCACCCTCAGGCCGTCGCTCATCGGCCCACGGGAAGCGCGGCCGCTCGACCCGCCCAACCTCGGAGGCCGACCACAGCCCACCATCATCGGACGGCGCGTCCACCGAACGCCCGGACCTGTTCGGTTCCTCGGCACGGCCCGCCGCGGCCTGGCCGGCGTCGTCGGCCAGGCTCGTGTCCTGGCTGGACTCCTCGGCCACGCTCGCGTCGTCGGTCTGGGCGGGGTCGTCGGTCTGGGCCGGGTCGTGTGGGTCCCGCGCGGTGTCCGACGGCCTCGCGTCCACCGCTTCCGCAGCGGGCTGGCTGTCAGGGGCCGCCGGTTGGCTCGCCTCGGGTGGCCGGCCCTGGGATTCCGGCTGCCGATCCTGGGCCGCTACGTCCTTGGCTGGCGGGTGGATGGTGTCGGCCGTGGGCGGGCTTGCGTCGGCCTGGCCGATGGCCTGTGCCGCGGTCTCGGCCCCCGGCCGGCTCACCTCGGCCTGTTGCCCGCCGAGCGCCGGTCCGAGCGCATCGGCCGGCTCGACCTGGCCTGCCAGCTTGTGGGCGCCGGCGTCCGTTTGGGTTTCGGTCGCGGGCTGCATCGGCGGCCAGGTCTCGTGCGGTCGGGCCTCCTCGCCGGCCGCCGACTGCCCGGTCTGGGTCGCCTCGCCGGCCCGCCACGTCCAGGGCCGGTTGACCTTCGCCGCCTGCGCTTCGTCGACGGACGTGTGGGGGTCACTCGTTGGGTCGTTGACGGGCGGCTGGGTCGGGTCGGTCGCCGAGGGCTCGGTCGTGGGTGGCTCGGTCGTGGGTGGCTCGGCCGGGCTCGGTTCCGCCGTGGTCATTGCGTCTGTCATGGCGTCCTCGGCGTCCTCGCGGGGCCGCTCCGCCTCGCTCGGGTCCTCCTCGTCCCGGTTGGCGGTGCCCTCCGGGTGGACCCACGGCGTCAGCGTCGAGAGCGCGCCGGACTCCCTGGGCGCGACGGTCGAGGTATCCGCGGTGACCAGCGGCTCCAGCGGCGCGACCGCCTCCGAGTCCGGTGGCTCGGCCCGCACCGCGGGCTCGGTCGGGCCCAAACCCGTCGGGCGCGGGGCGGCCGGAGTCGTCTCGTCGTCGGGCGGGACCGTGGTGGTTTCCTCGTGTGCCACCGGCTCGGGCCGCATTGCCGCTTCCGGCTCGGCTGGTGGCGTGACGGTGTCGGTCGGGGACGCTTCAGGCGCTGTGTCCGCCGGTTTGGTTGCCGCTGTGGGTGCGCCCGGGGACTCCGGAACCGATAACTCGCGCGGCGGTGCGGTCTCTTCGGAGGATTCCGCGCTCGCCTCGGGTGCGGGCTGCTCGGTCTCGGCCACGGGCGGCTCGGTCGCGGGCGGCGCGATCTCAGCGGCGGGCGGCTCGGGCTCGGGTGCTGGCTCGGCCTCAGCTGCGGGCTGCGCGGTCTCAGCGGCGGGCTGTTCGGCCTCGAATGTGGGCTGCTCGGCCTCGGGAGCTTCGCCCAGCCCGGTCTTGGCAGTGGTGACCTCGCCTGCGGGCTCGGTACCGGCCGGAGGCGCGTCGGTCGCCGCTTCCGGTGGCGTTGGCTCGGTGTAGGTGGCCTCGGCCGGTCCGACCTGAGTGGGTGCTTCGACCGCGGGTTCGGCGCAGGTTGGTGGTGTGCCGGCTTCGGGTGCCGTTGGCTCGAGGTGGAGTGCCGGTGTCTCGGCGGGCTCGCCGGCGGTGGTCGGTTCGGCCGCGGGCCCTTCGTCGACTCGCGACTCTGCTTCGGTGGCTTCGGCTGTCGAGGGCCGGAGGTCGGTTTCGGTTGGCTCGGGCTCCGGGGGAGTGGCCGCGTGCGCCGGGGATTGCTCGGTGGCCGGCGCGCTGACCGGTGCCTCGGTGGCGGGGGCGGTGTCGGCGGTGGCCTCGGCCGGCCGAACCTCGGCCTCGTCGGCCGGGGTTGCCGTGGCCTGCGCCTCGGATGCCGCGACGTCGGGCTCCGGGACTTCGGCTTCCGGTACCTCGGTCGTGGCAGCTTCGTTCATTGGCGCTTCGGGCGTGGTCGCGGTCCCGACGGCTCCGGCCGCCACGGACTCGGTTGCGGCCGCGTCAGGCTCGGGCGCCGCCTCGGGTTCGGGCATCTCTGCCTCGGCGGCCTCCGGCTCCGGCACCTCGGCCGCCGGCACCTCGGCCGCCATTGCCTCGGCCGCCATTGCCTCGGTCTCGGCG
>NZ_JBOHGB010000184.1:0-12797 GCF_050699935.1 Actinophytocola sp. | reverse complement strand
CACGCCGCGTATGCCGCTCGAACAACACCGGCAACTCCCGGCCACACAACGGATGAAACGGATGGGTGACCACCAATGAGCTACCACGAGACCCGGACGAGCGGGTCCTATGCAGTTCGTATCCCGGTCAACACCAGGTGCACCACGTAGAGCCGCGGGATGACCCCGGTGCCGGGGAACTCGCCGCCGAACACCGTCCAGTGCAGCCAGGTGCCAACCACCGGGACCGACAGTACGTACCCGGAGATCATCCGCAGGCTGGTGTCGGAGAGCATGTCGCCAGCCAACAGCACCCCGGTGAAGGCTACGAAGATACCGACGATCAGAAGCAGCACGGTTACCGTCCACAGTAGACGGCGCGGTCGACGGAAACCTCCGGTGAAGAACATCACGCAGAGGTTCACCATGAGTGAGGCGAGGAACAGTGACGCCGCCCAGCTGTGGATCTGCCGGATCAGCAGTCCACCGCGAGCTTCGAAGGTGATGTGCAGCACGCTGGCGTAGGCGCGCGTCATGTCCACGCCGCGCAGGTTGTCGAACGGGCCGTCGTACCTGACGCTGGCCATCGACGGGTCGAAGAACAGCGCCAGATACCCGCCCGTCAGAATGAGTACCACCAGACTGGCCGTCGTTATCCCGGCGATCAGCTGCGACCAGTGCGTGGGGAAGACCTGGTTCAACCGCCGGCGCAGACCTCCAGCCACGGCGAAGTGCTGGTCCAGCCGCTCCAGCAGGCGCCGCGGAGGCCTCGTCGGCGTCGGATACGTACGCATGTCAAGCGTGCTGGACTGAAACGACCGAATACACCCGCGGCGCTGGCCGAGCCAGGTCGGCCACTCGCTTGGCATAGCCCTGCGCATCCGGGTCGCCGGCACGGATTACGGTCTCGCCTGCCATCACGGCCACCTTCCTCGAGAAACGATCGGTCACCAAGGAGACAAGACAGGGCACCGACCTGTGACAGGTTGGCGATGGGATGCCGATCACAGCCTCGGTCGAGCGAGCCTATGGTCTAGACCTAGACCACGCGATGGCAGTCCAAATCAGACTTTCGAAGTCGGGCTCTGCGCACTCGCATCGAGGAGGCAGCGTCGGCAGTCGAGGTCCTTCGACAGTCGGGCGGAGGTCGGCACGGTGGATGCCTACGCTGCGGTGGTCGTCGGTGTCGCCGTGCCCTGAGCTGGCCCCTGGTCCTCGCTCGCCCGGACCCGCACGGCGTGCTCGCGCAGATCGGTTTGTCGTTGCCGCTTCAGCCGGCGTTGCGGGATGCCACTGCAAAGTACGTCGAGACCACGGGTGAGCCGCGTCGCCGACTGCCCGGTGTCTTTCGGCTCGGACGGAACCGGATACCAGCCGGTCTGCCCGTCCCTCGTGGTGGAAGCCTAAGCCAGCGTCCTCACCTTCACTAGCCGGCTACGGCCACGCGTGTGCACCGACTCCGACCCGACCTAACTGCCGATCACGTCGCTTCGCCCCATGTTCCGCGGTTACGCCGTTCTCGGACAGTCCCTGCGAGGACGAGAAGCCAGTCGGCACTACGGGTTCCCGTGCGGCAAGCCCGACCAGTGCGGAACCGGGCGAGCATCAGGACACACGCCCGGTGTTCAAGACTTTGTGGCGGGCACCAGCAAGGCTGGGCCAGCCGCATGCTCCACGATCCATTGCGGGAGTCCAACCAAGAGCAGGCTGTCGTGGGTCGACGCCACGGAGCCCGAGTTGCACAGCCGAGCCCGCAGAGCCTTGGGTCAATCGAGCGGCTCGCTGTCGAGGCGGCGGCGGACTACTTCGGTTCCGGTGTCCACCTTGCGCCAGATCCCTTTCGGCCCGTCGGTGAACAGGCAGTCGCCGGTGTCCTCGAGCGCGGCGGCGCAGGATTACTCCTGGAACGGGTCGAGCTCGAACGGCGGCTAGCCGGCGAACACGGCGAGTTTTGGGCTTGCGGCGCGGCGCTTCGACGCGGCGTACGCCTCGGCCGGGGAGCGAGCAGAGCTGGCGGCTACGTCACCAGGCATTCACATGTCGCCTGTGCCCCCGCTGGCAAGGCAAGCCGGTTGATCGAACCGGATCTGCTGAACGCGAAGGGGTTGTTACGCTTCGCGCAGCGCCGCGCACGGGTGGTTGTCGGCCGAGACCGACGGTACGCCCGTGGCCGAGCCGAGCGCACCCGGTAGCACTGGCGCACCATCCGCACGACCGGTGTCGCTGGCCGAGGTGGATCCCTGTGCGCTGCTCACCGAGGAGATCGCGGTGGAGGTCGGCGTCGAGGATGTCAGTGCGGACCGTCCCGACGACCTCGCCGGGCCCGGGGGTGCAGCTAGTTCGTGGACAGCTACACGGTTTTCATCGCCGTCGACGAGACGCGGGGGCTTGACGACCTGCCTTCGGACCTCGACCGGACACCGCTGACCGTCGGCTCGCCGGAGGCGGTCCAGGCGGTAACCTGTGACGTGTGCTGGATCAGCATGTACGTGAGCGAGAGTTCACGCGTTGAAGCCAGCGCTGTGGGCGAGGGCGATTCCTGCCGGATGGCGTTGCGGCTCGCGGAGCTGATCGAGCCTGCGCTGCCCCTGGAGTGACCTCAACCGAACACGGTGACCGCGCCGGGCACTTGAGACATGCGTCCGCAGGATGCGGGTGAGGATCGTGTCGATCTCACCGTCGGTCAGACCGCTGGAACGAGCCTCCCCGGTCCCTGACGTTGTACCGGCCTGCATCCTGGGAAACGAGCTCCCGATCAGCACGGTCGCCTCCCGCATGTCCATCACGATGTCCACATAGGACTCGATGGATCGGCGCCTGCCGATACCGTCGAAGGAGATCCAGCCGCTGCGGCGCGAGGTGCGTCACCGCCAGTCTGGGTGGCGTTCCTAGAAGATGGCTGAGAGCCCCACCCACGGCGGCCGCGTCGAGCTCCACTCAGCGGACCCGCAACGTGAACACCGCCGACTCCGCGTGCCCGGAGTGGCCTAGTTGTTGCGGGTCACCTCGGCGATGCACGCCGCTGGCTGATCAGAGCGGTCCGGCGCGATCGGACGTCAGCCGCGTGCGCGATCGTCGTTGACCGCAGGCAGCCACCGGCTATCCCGTGGCGGTGAACATTCCGCGTCTGCACGCGTCTGAGTCGAGCACGTCTCGCTACCGGTCAAAGACGACTCGCGGCAGGCGTCGGCCTTTCTCGGTGCTCCGGGCATTTGTCCTTATCGGCGGATTCGGCGATCGACGGCGATCCAGTTCGTTTCCCATGTCGTTCCGTCGTCGGCCGAGTACGCCTGCTCGAACCTGGCCTTGTTCGGGCCCTGGCGGAAGATGAGGAAGCGTACCTTGATCGGACGGCCGCCGAGTTGGTCGTCGCCGTGGAACGTGCCCACGCCGTTGTGGAACCCGCCGTACACGGCTGGGGTGAGCAGACCGTCGCGGATGTTGACGAAGGTCAGGCTCCACCGCTGCGCCTGCGGCTCGTACAGCCGCAGGTTGAGGGCGTCGATGCGTCCGTTCGGCCCCGAGACCTCGAACTCGAGGACGTTCGCCCGCCGGTCCAGGAGTGGACGTACGATGCTGGTGCCGGTGAACTGGAGCCACTCGTCCGCGGATTCCGAGAGCGGCTCGGCGAGGACTCGCACCGTGGTGCGCCAGGTGCCGATTTCCCAGTCGAAGTCTCGTTGGCCATCGGCACCTGTCGACGACGCGGGAGCTGTTGAGGCGTCGCCCGACGCCGCCATCGTGATCAGCATGAGGGCCGACAGGCCCGCGACCAGGACTCGTCTGTATGGCACGGTCATGGTTCGACTATCCGAGCGGAGCACGGCCATGAGCAAGAAGGCACCTGCAGGTAACCCCTCGCGCCCCAACCCGCTGCCCGGCTGCCCGATGGCCGCGGCGTTCGCCGCGATCGGCGGGAAGTGGAAGCTGACCCTGCTGTACTGGCTTGCCCACGGAGAAGCCCATTTCGCCGGCCTCCGCCGCCGGGGTTCACCGATCACGCCCAAGGTGTTGGCCGAACAGCTACGCGAGCTCGAGGCCGACGGGCTCGTCGAACGCGTAGTGACCGGACCGGTCCCGGCGCGCGTCATCTACCGGCTCACGCCCTACGGCAACACTGTCCTGCCCGTCATCGAAGGGGTCCGGGTATGGGGCGAGGCCCACCTTCGGCGCACCCACGGTGGGGCCGCACCGGACACGGCGATGGGCTGCACCACCGCGATCGCGTAGGTCGAGCGCGCCGGAGTGCCGGTGTTGTGCCCGACCCGGGCCGGGGCAGGCCGTGGACCCGGCCCCGCCGGGTACTGACAGCCAAGGGCTACAGCAGTCGCGCCATCCGCGAGCGCCTCCGCCGCCGCGGCATCACCGCGACCATCCCTGAACGCGCCGACCAGCGGGCCACCCGTCAGCGCCGCGGTCGGACCGGCGGTCGGCCGCCCGCATTCGACCCGGTCGTGCCCGCCGAGGTCCCCGCGCATCCTGGCCTGCTCGAGCAGTTCATCATCATGGAGTTCGCCGCCGGTCGTCGCCCACCCCAACGGCGCCTGGGCACTGGCCAATGAGACCGTGGCCCCAGACGGCAACGCGGTCAAACCGCTGCCCGACGCTGTCCAGAACTGCCTGGAGCCTCCATCGGCCGGGCACGCGCCCCTACCGGACCTGGACGACACGACGCGTGCTCCGCGCAGCTGTCCGACCTCTGCTACCACCAGCGTCTCGTCTACCAGCCCACCAGCCGGTTCTGGCCGCTGCAGTGGATCGAGCTCGCCTTTTCCTCGCGCTCTCGACCATGCTGACGTGGTTCTGCTTCCGACGAATCCGTCACCTGTCCTGACCTGACTCCAGGGCGAATCATGCGCACTCCCGCAGTCGCCGCCACACCGACCACCGCGCTGACACTGATCATGACCCTCTCCGCATCACCCACCGCGTCCTCCGCCGAGGCGGGACCGCTCGGACACGACCCGCATCGGGTTGACCGGTTTCGCCTCCAGGGCAGCCTGCATGTCCATCGTGGACCACCACTCAGCCACGTTGCTCCCACCGTCTCCCTCCAGGACTGATCCTCCGTTGCGGGTGATCTTCGGCAGCAGCACGGTCAGCGTGGCCGCCGCGTCACCGACCAGGTTCACCTCGGTGGGATACCGCATGCCGATGAACCGGCCGTCAATGTCGATCTGGACCGCGCGCGCCTGCCCGAATTCAGGCATGAACTGCCGATACGGGAGTCCGACCCCCCACGATCAGCAACGTGTCGCAGTCCCGCATCAGCTCGTAGCTCGGCCGGGCCGCAGTGTGACGCCGTCGGCCTCGATCCCGTGGCGGCCTGGCCACCACAGCGTTGCGCCAGCTCGCGCGCCATCAGCACAGCACGTACAGCACCGCCACGACGGCCGCGGCCAGCAGATCCCGCTCCCCACGGCGCAACTGCTAACCGGACTGGGCCGGATGCACCGAGGTGGCGAACCACGCTGGCCGACCTCGAGGTGCCGACGGTCGCGGCCGAACCTTGCGGTTGCCTTACCGAACCGAGAACACAGGGATAGCCGGATGATCAGTGGGGTAGTCAGGTCGGTATGCGTGCATTGACTGTCGAGCCCGGGCACGCCGGCTCGCTGGCGGTGACCGAAGTGCCGGATCCGACGCCCGGACCGGGTGATCTGATGGTCGAAGGACTGGCGCTCGGCGTGTGTGGGACGGACAAGGAGATCGCCCGTGGCGAGTACGGCTGGTCTCCTCCTGGGCGGGAGCGGTTGGTGATGGGCCACGAGTCGCTGGGTCGGGTCCGGGAGGCGCCGGATTCCAGCGGGTTTTCCCCCGGCGACATCGTCGTCGGGGTGGTGCGGCGAGCGGATCCGGCGCCCTGCGGAGCGTGCGCGCGGGGCGAGTTCGACATGTGCCGCAACGGCCGGTACACCGAACGCGGCATCAAAGAGCTGGACGGCTACGGCAGCGAGCTGTGGAGTGTGGAGGCGGACTACGCCGTCGGGATCGATCCGAGCCTCGCCGAGGTCGGTGTGCTGATGGAGCCGACGAGCATCGTGGCGAAGGCGTGGGAGCAGGTGGAGCGGGTCGGCGGCCGATCGTGGTTTCGACCGCGGCGGGTGCTCGTGACCGGTGCCGGCCCTATCGGCCTGCTCGCGGCGTTGCTGGGCGTGCAGCGCGGCCTGGACGTGCACGTGCTCGACCGCGTGACCGAAGGTCCCAAACCGGCGCTGGTCACGTCGCTGGGCGCGACCTACCACCACGCCGCCGCCGGCGAGGTCGCCGCCCGGTTGGAACCGGAGGTGGTGATCGAGGCGACCGGTGCCGCACAGGTCGTGTTCGACACGATGGCCCACACCGCCTCCTACGGCATCGTCTGCCTCACCGGCGTGTCGGCCACCGGACGTCGGATCGCCGTCGACGCGGGCGGAATCAACCGCGAACTCGTCCTGGAGAACGACGCCGTCATCGGCTCGGTCAACGCCAACCTGCGCCACTACCGCCAGGCCGCTGACGCGCTGGCCAAGGCCGATCTCGGCTGGCTGCGCCACCTGATCACCCGCCGCGTGCCACTCGCCGCCGCGGCCGACGCCTTCGACAACGGCTTCGACAACAGCGGTGAGGACGTGAAAGTGGTCATCACGCTGGACGGCACGGCCGGCTGAAAGGGGCTCGAGTATGCCCGGTCTAATCGAGGACTACGCGCTGCTGGGCGATCTGCAGACCGCCGCCCTGGTCGGCAGGGACGGCGCCATGGACTGGTTGTGCCTGCCGAGGTTCGACTCGCCGGCGTGCTTCGCGGCCCTGCTCGACGACGAGCGGGCCGGCACCTGGCGCATCGCTCCGGCGAGTGGCGGGCCAGCAAGCCGTCGTCGGTACCGCGGCGACACACTGGTACTCGAGTCCGAATGGGACACACCCGATGGCACCGTGCGGGTGGTGGACTGCATGCCTCCGCGCGGGGAGGCACCGGACGTGGTACGCGTCGTCGAGGGCGTCACCGGTCGCGTGCCCATGCGGACACTGCTACGGCTGCGCTTCGACTACGGGCACATCCCGCCGTGGACCCGCCACGAGGGCGGCCAGCTCGCCGCCGTCGCCGGCCCGGACGCGGCCTGGCTCCACAGCCCCGTCCCATTGACCGTCGGCGAGGACGCCGCGACGGCCGAGTTCACGGTGTCACCCGGTGAACGGCTCGGGTTCGTCCTCACCTACGCGCAGTCCCACCTCCCCCGCCCGACCCCGGTCGACGCCGACCACGCCATCGCGGAGACCGAGGCGTTCTGGTTGGAATGGATCACCCGCTGCACATTCCGGGGCCCGTGGGAGGCGCAGGTGCGCCGCGCGCTGATCACGCTCAAGGCACTGACCTACGCACCGACCGGTGGCATCGTCGCCGCCGCGACGACCTCGCTACCGGAACAGTTAGGTGGCCCGCGGAACTGGGACTACCGCTACTGCTGGCTCCGCGACGCGACGTTCACGCTTCAAGCACTCCTGGGCACCGGATACGTCGACGAAGCGCGTGCCTGGCGCGAGTGGCTGGTCCGCGCGGTCGCCGGCGACCCGGCGAAACTGCAGATCATGTACGGGCTTGACGGCACCCGCCGCCTACCCGAGCAGATCATCGACTGGCTCGCCGGCTACGAAGGCGCCGCACCCGTGCGGATCGGCAACGCCGCCGCCGACCAGCTCCAACTCGACGTCTGGGGCGAGGTACTCGACGGCCTGCACCTGGCACGCGAGGCCGGCCTACCCGTCCAGGACGTGGCATGGGACCTCCAACGCGCGCTCCTCGACTACCTCGAGGGTGCCTGGGACCAGCCCGACAACAGCCTGTGGGAGGTCCGCGGACCACGCCAGCACTTCGTCCACTCCAAGGTGATGGCCTGGGCCGGTGTCGACCGCGCCGCCGACACCGTCGAACGCCACGGCCTCCCTGGCCCGGTCGACCAGTGGCGTGCGCTGAGCAACCGGATCCACGCCGAGGTGTGCGACAAGGGCTACGACCCCGAACGCAACACGTTCACACAGTTCTACGGCTCGCAAGGCCTGGATGCCGCGCTGCTGCTGCTCCCCCGCGTCGGGTTCCTGCCATGGAACGACCCACGCGTCCGCGGCACCGTCGACGCGGTCCGCCGCGAGCTGTGCCAGCAGGACCTCATCCTGCGCTACCGCACCGACACCGACGGCGGCGTCGACGGCCTGCCCGGCACCGAAGGCGCCTTCCTCGCCTGCAGCTTCTGGCTCGCCGACGCCCTCCACGGCATCGGCCGCACCCACGACGCCCGCAACCTGTTCGAGCACCTGCTGGCCCTACGCAACGACGTGGGCCTCCTCAGCGAGGAATACGACCCGCACACCGGCCGCCAACTCGGCAACACACCACAGGCCTTCAGCATGGTCGGGCTGATCAATACGGCCCGTCAACTCACCGGCACCCACACCACCACCTCGGCAAGCGGCCAACAGCAAGACCTCGGCCAGGACACGAGCACCTAGCGTTGCCACGTCGACATGCGCGTGCCCGCGGCGGCACCCCGCATCACTTCCCGATAAGTCCCTCGTGGTCGGGTTCGCCGCGGTCGCGTTCGACGGCCACGACCTCTCCGCACAGAGTGCCCTGGGCCTGCGAGCCGTCCAATCCCGACGCGCGGTAGGTCGAGACGCGGGCCGGAGGATCGCCCTCATATCCGCAAAAGCGCACCTGCCCAATCGATGACCACTCGTCCGAACAGCGTTCCACGACTGTCACACGCCGCGGGATGCCCACCTGCTCCGCCATGATCAGCACTGCTCTCATCACCGATGTCAGTGAACTGGTGGATGTGGCGGGGACCTGGCTACAGCCGTGGGTAGCCGGACGCCGTGACCACGTCGTCCGGATCCAGACGGAGAAGGTGACCGGGCGCCGGCGGCCCCTTGTCGTGCCCCGGGCGACAGAAACCCTCGCACAGATCGACGGTGACCGACGCTCGACCCACAGGCACCGTCGCCCGGGCGCCCAGGTACTCGACCTAGCCCCGGCCGGCGGCGGCCTCGTCGGCCGGACGGGGCGACATCCGCACCGAGGCGATCATCATGCGCCATCAGCTGCCGGCGGTCCGCTCACGCACCTCCGCCGGGCCGGCCGTCAACCTGGGCGGGTCGGCCAACCATCGCTCGGCCAGCGCTCGCAGCGGGCGGCAGGTTCAGCGTGAGCGCGAGCTCGACGCCGTCGATCGGGTCCTTGCCGTCCAGCAGCTCGCCGAACACGTACGCCTCGTGCAGCAACGGCTCCTCGAGCGGCATCCGGGTGGTGTGCCGGCACGCGTCGGCCAGGACGCGAGTCGCTGCACGGCCCGGCGGTAGTGCCCGACGGGACGATCGTCCGTTTCGCGTCGTCCCCGAAGTCGCCGCAGATGGATACGTCCGTCGGCTCGCCCCTCCGCGCGACCGATCTCCTCCTCGAGCCTGGACTGTCCGACAGGTCCCAGCGCGTGCGCCCGAGACGTGTCGGCCCGCGGTTCTGCCGTGTGGCGCGGTTCAGGTTCGCCAGCCGTCGACCATGGCACGCAGGGCGTGCTCGTAGTCGGCCGCGATGTCGAGGGTCGGGGGGACGTTTCCGGTCAGCTCCAGGGACACCAGGCCGTGCGCGATTCCCCAGCAGCTCAGGGCTATCCGGTCCGCCGGGGCGTCCACCAGCTGGCCCGCCTGCTGGCCGCGGCGGACCGTCGCCACCAGTGCGGTGATCGTCGCCGCTGCCTCGTCGCCGCGTTCGTCGGGGAGGTCCAGTTCCTCGGTGCGCTCTGTGAACATGATCGCGTACAGGTGCGGGTCGGTGACGGCGTAGTCGCGGTAGGCGAGCCCCAGGCGCACCATGTCCACGGCCGGGTCGTCGGTCGGCTCGACCGTTGCCAGGCGGGCCGCGAAACGGCGGGTCGCCTCGCGGTAGAGCGCGTCGAGCAGGGCGGCCTTGTTGCCGAACAGCGAGTAGACCGCCGTCGTCGACGTGTTCGCGTCCGCGGCCAGCCGGCGCAGGGTCAGCGCGGCCATGCCGCGGTCGAACACGATCGCGGCGGCCCGGTCCAGCAGCCGCAGCCGCAGGGCCTCGTCATGAATCTTCGGTCTACCCACTTGACAAGTGTATCGTAACGGTGTTTCGTAACGACGTTGCAAAAGTGGGGAGACCAAGATGCAAACCCTGATGCTGAGTCCGGCGTCGCGCTACATCGCCGGCGCGGTGCTGCTGACCATCGTCGGCATCGAGTTCGGCGGCTGGTTCATGACGCGCATCGTGCGCGGGGCCGTCGCGATGACGCCGTTCCAGAAGTCGTTCGCCCGAGCGGGGCACGCGCACGCGGGCGTGCTGGTCACACTGGGCCTGGTGACGCTGATCCTCGCCGACGCGGCCGCGATGGACGGGGTGCTCGGCTGGCTGGCGCGCATCGGCACCCCGGCCGCGGCGGCGCTGATCTCGGCCGGCTTCTTCTTCTCGTCGATGGGACGCGGCGAGGTCGTGCGGCCGAACCGGCTGATCTGGCTGGTGTGGCTGGGCGCGCTCTCGCTCGCGGTCGGTGTGGTGACGCTGGGCCTCGGGCTGCTGACGACCCAGTAAGACGACCAACAGAACGACTCAGTGGCCGGTGGTCCCCCGATGCCCGGGCACGGTTCGCAGCCAGGCGAGCAGCGCCCGAACCTCGGGGCTCAGGCTCCGCTCGCCCAGGACGACCGTGTTGCTGCGGCTCCCGTCGGAGACCGTGATCTCGTAGGACTGCGCGTCGGGCAGGGCGGGCTCGTCGGTGCCGTCGGCGGCCAGGTCGAACAGCCCGGCGTCGCCGACCTTCGCGCGCAAGGTCTCCGCGTCGGCCGGCGCGAGCTCGGCCGCGTCGGCCGCCGTGGTCCTGACCAGGCCGGCGAACCCGCCGCCCTGGACGACGGAGATCTTCAGAGAACCCCGACCTCCTCCCAGGCGGACCGCACCGCCTTCTCGGTGTCCTGCCCGACACCGTACAGCGCCCCGGCCGATGCGATCGTGGCGTCCGCGGCCTCCGTGAAGTTCGAGTTCGGCCGCAGCCGCTTGGCCAGGGCGTCGTACCAGATCGGGCTGGCCTTGTCCCAGGAGTGGCCGCCGAGCCGGGTGGCCGCGAGGTAGAACGCCTTGTTCGGGATGCCCGAGTTGATGTGCACGCCGCCGTGGTCGTTGCGCGGGTTGTTGTCGTCGGGCAGGTCGACGTAGTCACGCATGTGCGCGGGCTGCCGGTCGCCCTCGAACGCGGTGCCCGGCTCCTTCATCGAGCGCAGCGCCACGCCCTTCATCTCGCTGCCGAGGATGCCCTCGCCCACCAGCCAGTCCGCGGCGCTCGCGGTCTCGCCCGCGGCCCACTGCCGGACCACCGAGCCGAGCGCGTCGGCGAACGACTCGTTCAGCGCGCCGGACTGCTTGCTGTAGCGCAGGCCCGCGGTGAACTGCACGACGCCGTGGGTGAGCTCGTGCGCGACGACGCTGAGGTCGCGGGTCAAGCCACCCTTGGCGAGCACCTTCCCGCTGCCGTCCCCGTAGACCATCTGCGCGCCGTTCCAGAACGCGTTGTCGAAGTCGTGGTCGAAGTGCACGGACGACACGAGTTCCATGCCCGCGTCGTCGATGCTGTCGCGCTCGAGCACCTTCGCGTAGAAGTCCCGCGTCGTGGCGGCGTGGTCGAAGGCCTCGTTCACCGCCCGGTCACCGGACGGCGGGTCGTCCACGCCACGTACCCGAACGCCCGGCAGGTCGTCCCAGCTGCCGTTGCGGACGTCGTAGACCGTGTTCAGCCGCCCGGCCGGGGTCAGCTCGCCGATCCGTGCGGCGGGCGCGCCGAGCAGCCGCACCAGGTCGGTCAGCGCGACGCGCTGCGTACGCATGGACGCCGACGCCGCGACCGTGTTCATCGCGGCCTCGCGCAGGTCCTCGTTGCGGTCGGCGGCCTCCAGCAGGACGACCTGCGGGAGGATGAAGCACGCGTGTCGATCGGTCATGGAAATCCACCTCACTAGCCGATGTCTGCGAACCCGGTACCGACAACTGTCGGCCCCGGTACCGATGACTGTCGTCGCCCTGTGGAAATCGTTAGGCGGGCCGCGCGAAGTTGGCCCATCCGAGTGTCGAGTTCGCCGTCCGCCGGTCGTCCTCGCGGGTGTACGTACCTCTGGAGAAAGGCAACCGATGGACACGATGGAGCCGTACCGGCGCGCGCAGGACACCTTCGACGCGGTGCTCGCCGCCGTGCCGGGAACCGGGTGGGACCGGCCGTCCGCGTGTACCGAGTGGACGGTGCGGGACGTCGCCGGGCACGTGATCTGGGGCCAGCGCCAGCTGCGTGCCTGGGCGACGGGGGCGGAGCTCACCGACCAGACCGGCGCGCCGGGTGCCCCGCACCCGGCCCCCCTGGCCGGCGACGACCCGGTGACGACCTGGCGGGCCGCACGGGCCGAGGCGCTCGCGACGCTGAACGAGGAGACGCTCACCCGGATCACGACGATCCCCGGGCTGGGCGACGTCCCGGTCTCAACCCTGCTCACCCTGCTGACGACCGACCACCTCGCGCACACGTGGGACATCGGGCACGCGCTGGGCGTCGACGTGCGGTTCGACGAGGCGCTCATCCACGGCTCGTTCGCCTGGGCGCGGGCGAACGTGGTGCGCCGGCCCGGGTTCTTCGGCCCGGAGCTCGACCCGCCGGCGGACACGGACGAGCAGACCGCGCTGCTCGCGTTCCTCGGCCGGGCCGCGTGGCAGCCGGTTCCGGCCTGACCGCGTGGCAGCCGGTTCCGGCCTGACCGGGCCGAGCCGCGGGAGGAGCGGCCTCCCGCGG
>NZ_JBOHGB010000183.1:0-12990 GCF_050699935.1 Actinophytocola sp. | reverse complement strand
GTCGTCGGCGCGTGGGCCGAGGCGCGGGACCGGCTGCGGGCCCACGGGGTGCGGTCCACCGCGGGGATGACCGTCCGCGACCTCGCCTCGGCGGCGACCCCGGTCGGCGGCCATGCCGTCGCCGCCGAGCTGCACGTGCTCGCGGCGAGCGTGGATCAGGCCCTGTGGTCGGCGAGCGGGCCGGGGGAGCGGACCGCGACCGAGGCGTGGGCGGCGGTCCGCGCGGTCCGCCGCGGGCTCGCGGCCCGGCCACTGCGGGTGCGCCTGCGCGCGGCGACCGACCCGCGGCCGCTGTTCCGGCCACGCTGAGACGCCCCCGCCGCGCACTCTCGCGCGGTGAAACCCGTTGGCGCTGGCCGGAAGCGGTCAGCGGCCGCCACGGCCCGCGGCGGTGCCCGACACTCCTCCCAGGAGCAGGCCGACGGGTGGAGGTGGCGGTGTACGGGAGTTCCGGGCTGCCGGGCGAGGCAGCCGAGCGGGAGCGGATGGCCCGGGCGTTCCGGCGGGTCCAGGAGAAGCTGGTCGACATCGAGGTCACGGCGGAGTCCGACGACGGGCTGATCGCGGCGACCGTCGGCGCCCGCGGCGAGCTGCGCGCGCTGGACCTCGACCCCCGCCTCTACCGCGACCCGGACGCCACGGCGCTGGCCGAGAACATCCTCGCCACGGTCAGGGCGGCCGCCGACACCGCCGGGCGTCAGGCGTTCGACGCGGCGGTCGAGGTGCTGCCCCGGCACGCCACCTTCGAGGACACCGACGTCGCGTTCGACCCGCTGCTGCACCGGCTCGACGGCGGCGTCCCGACGGGACGGGAGTGACCCATGGACGGGAGCACGGGTGACCGCGCCGCCATGGACCCCGCCGCCGCCGGGGACGGGCTCAGGGCGCTGCGGACCGCGGGTGACGACTTCGTCAGCGGGTGGACCGCGGCCAGCTCGCAGATCAGCGGGCTCGCCGGCCAGCTCGGCGGCGGCCCGCTCGGGCAGGCGTTCATGTCCAGCTACCAGCCGGGCGCGACCGAGGTGGCCGCGTCGGCCGACCGGGGCAGCGTGGTGCCCGGCCAGTACGCGGACGCGGGCGAGAGCTGCCTCGGGCTCTACGGCGGCATGGACGGGGAGTCCGCCGCCGGCTTCGGTGCGGTGGGCGGCAATGGGCCTTCCTGAACCCGCTGGTCCACTGTGGACAGAAGTCAAGGGCATCTTCGACCCGTGGCCGCCGGACGACGAGCAGGCGGCGATCGACCTCGGCGCGGCCTGGCAGCAGGCGGCGACGACCGCGCGCACGGCCGGCGAGTCCTCGGTGGCCGCCGGCGGCAACACGCACTCGGCCTGGCCGGACCAGGCCGGCGAGCTCCTCGACACCACCATCCAGCGATTCGGTCAGCAGGTCGGCGAGCTCGAGCAGGGCATGCTGATGCACGGCGGCGCCGCCGAGCGGTACGGCGAGCAGGTGCGGTCGGTCAAGGAGACCATCGACTCGGTCATCCGGTCCTACCAGCCCTACTACGACCTGCTGAGCAACCCCGCGTTCGGCGAGGCCGGCCGGGCGATGCGGGACTGGGTGGTGCGCAACGTCGCCGGCCGCCTGAAGGACATGGTGCTCGGTGCCGCGGACCAGCTCGGCCTGAAGCTGTCCGCGTCCGGGCCGGACGCCGACTTCGAGGCGAAGCCCCCGGAGGGCGGCAAGCTCGGCGAGTTCCGGGCGTTCGCCGAGTTGTTCAAGGCCGGCGCGGAGAGCGAGGACGGCAAGTTCAAGGCCGAGGCCGGCCTCGGCGCCGAGGCGTCCGGGTCCGCCGCGCTGACCAACGAGGGGTTCAAGGCGCAGTTGGAGGCGGCGGCCGGGCTGAAGGGGAAGGCGGAGTTCAAGGACGCGGTCGGTCCGAACGGTCTGGTCGGCTTCGGCGCGGAGGGCGAGTTCTTCCTCGGCGGCAAGGCGGGTGCCGGGGTGAGCGCCGGCAAGGACGGGTTCGAGGCCAAGGCCGAGGCGTTCGCCGGCGGGCGGTTGGGCGGCAAGGTGTTCGGCGACGTCGGCGGGATCGGTCTGGGGATCACCGGCGAGGCCTGGGCCGGGCCGGGCGCCGAGGCCGGGATCAAGGCGAAGAACGAGAACGGGGTCTGGACGATCGGGGCCTCGGCCGGCGCCTCGCCCATCGTCGGCGGGAAGCTCGGCGTGGAGCTGCGGGTCGACACGAACAAGGTCGTGGAGACCGCCGCGCACGCCCACCAGGCTGTCCAGCGTGCCGTCGAGGACGGCGCCGCGGCGGTCGGCCAGGGCTATGAGACCGTCAGGCAGGGCGTGGAGGACGTCGGCCGCGACATCGGGGAGGGCGTCGAGTCCGCCCGGCGCGGCGTCGAGGACTTCGGCAGTGATGTCGGGCGGGGCATCGAGGACGTGCGCGACCGCGTCGGCAAGCTGTTCTGACCCAGGGAGATGACCAGGATGAGCACGGACCTTCCGGTGCCGATGAAGTTCCAGCTGCCCGACGGCTGGCACGCGGCGTCGCCGGACGAGCTCGGCCTGCCGGACGTCGCCTTCGTCGCGCTCAACGCGGCCACGCACGGGTCCGGCTTCACCGCGAACATCACCATCGACGGCGAGGTCCGCACGGACGGCGCGTCGCTCGCGGAGATCGCCGACGAGTCGGTGGCCAACCTGCGCGATGCGGCGCCCACGGTCACCGTGGCGCAGCGGACCGACCTCGGCGGTGCCGAGGCTCCCGGCCTAGCCCAGGACCTCCGCGTCACCCTCGGCGAGGGCGAGGTCCGGGACCTCGTCCAGTCGCAGGTGTACCTGACCGTGCCCGACGCCGAGGACAGCGGCAAGCGTGCGGTCGTGCGCGCGTCGCTCACCGTCGCCGAGAACCAGCTCGACGTCGTGCTCGAGGACTTCCGGGAGTTCGTGTCGTCCATCCGGTTGGACACCGAGCGGCTCTGAGGCGCGAAGGAGGATGCGCGATGCGCGGCTGGCTGCTCGCGGCCATCGTGGTCGCGGCGTCGACCCTACCGGTGGCGCCGGCCCAGGCCGCGCCGCCGGCCGGCGCCTGCCAGAACCCCGACCCCGCCCGCCCCGTGGTGGACGAGCTGCCGTGGGCCCAGCAGCTGCTCGACCTCGACCGGACCTGGCCGCACGGCACCGGCGCCGGGGTCACGGTCGCCGTGATCGACTCCGGCGTCGACGCCGACCACCCGCAGCTGCGCGGGAAGGTGTTGCCGGGCAGGGACTTCTACCTCGTCGGCACCCTGCCGGGGAACTACGACTGCGAGTCGCACGGCACGGCGGTCGCCTCGATCATCGCCGCCGCCCGGGCCGACGGCGTCGGCTTCCGCGGGGTCGCCCCGGACGCGCGGATCCTGCCGGTGCGGGTCGTCGACCGGGCCCCGGCCGACGAGTCCGACTCGGCCCCGATCGATCCCAGGGTGGTCGCGCGAGGCATCCGCTACGCCGCCGACCAGGGCGCGAAGGTGATCAACCTGTCGCTGTCCGGCTACGGCGACTACCGCCCGGTCCGCGACGCGGTCGCCTACGCGCAGCGCAAGGACGCGCTGCTGGTCGCCGCGGCCGGCAACCGGGCGCAGGACGGGAGCCCGGTGTCGTTCCCCGCGTCCTACGACGGGGTGCTCGGTGTCGGCTCGGTCGACCAGGCCGGCGCCCGCGCGCAGGGCTCCCAGACCGGTCCGTACGTCGACGTCGTGGCGCCCGGGGTGGACGTGCTCGCGGCGACGAGGGCCGGCGGACACGTCTACTGGACCGGCACGAGCTTCGCGACGCCGTTCGTCGCCGCGACCGCGGCTCTCGTCCGCTCGGCCCACCCGGACCTCACCGCGCCGCAGGTGGCGGAGCGCATCATGGCGACCGCCGACCCGGCCCGAGGGGGCTGGCGCAGCGACGAGTACGGCTTCGGCCTGGTCGACCCGTACCGCGCGGTGACCGAGGCGCTGTCCGACAGCGGCCCGCTGGCGCTGCCGGGGGTCGAGGACCCGCCGGTCGATGTGGCGGGCGAGCGCGAGCTGGCCTGGTGGGACCGGGTGAGCGCGGGTGCGAAGGCCGGCACCGGGCTCGTCGCGCTGGCGATCGTGGTGGCCGGCATCGTCGCGGTAGTGGTGCCGCGTGGCCGGCGCCGGCGCTGGCTCGCCGGTCGGGCCGGCGCGCTGCCGGCGGCCCCGGTGCGCGAGGAGCCACCGGACGAGATCTTCCTGTTCCCGCCGCCGCCGGTGGAGCGAATCAAGAGCTGAGCGAGGCGACGCCGCGCACCCCGCGCGTGTAGTTGTCTACTTCGGACTCGTCGCTAGCTGTCCGCTAGCCAGCTCGTCGAGTGCGACGAGGGTGCAGGTCCACAGCTCGCGGACCAGACTCACCGCGCGAACCCACCGAACGGCCGGGTTGGTGAACGACACCGTGACCCTGCTGACCTGGCATGGTTCGCGCCAACCGGTGTAGAGGCCACCATGAACCCAGGCGACCTCATACCGGCCGGCCCGCACCAGGACCGCGCCCTTGCGCAGCGCCGGGCACACCTGCACCGACAGCCGCGCACACGGCAGGCACACGGGTGGCTCGGTGACGCCCATTCCGTTCGGCCACCCCGGCCAGTCCTCGCGGTAGTCCCGCAACAGCCACAAGACACCGACCTCGGTCCGGTCCGCCGGCTCGGCGCACACCTGGCACAACAGGCGCCGCATGGCCCGTCTTTGCCGCAGCGGATGCACTTTGCCGAACACCGGCCGGCCCACACCGTGACGCCAGGGCGTGCGGAACGACAGCACCCCGTGCGCGTCTCGGTCGGACACCGTCTCGTCGACGTAGCCGATGCCACCGCCTGGCACCTCCACCAATCGGCACGGCGGATCGGTCTCCTCACTCCACGCGGTGACATAGGGCGCGACCACACGCCGACCCGCGGCGGGGAGCGTCGCGCTAGGCATCGCGGTTCGCACCTCCCTTCGACCCACGCAGGCCGTCCTCGATCTCGCGCGCCTTGCGCTTCTCCCGCGACGACCAGTACAGCGCCTCGTGGTGGTGACCGCGGTCGATCTCGGCCACCTCCGCATACACGGCCGCGCTGCGCCGGTAGTACGCCAGCCACGTCTCCGGCTTCGCCTCGACGGCCGGCCGCTCACGACTAAGCAGCTCGTGCGCTTGCATCAGCCGTGTGGGGTCCGCGCGCCTCGCTCCGCTCACTGCGAACCACCTGCCTCACGCGGCATTGTTAGTCGGGCTAGCCATGTCCTTGTCCTCGCAGGCTTTGATCTTCGCTCGGTTGTTCTCACTGGTTGTCAAGGGTGAGGTCCCTCGACACATCGGCATCGTATACGTAACTTCGTATACGAACAAGCTGTGCGTATACGAAGGCTGCTACGCTACGTCTGCCGCCACCACGCGGAGTGGTCAACGTCGAAGGAGTCCAGATCAATGACGGAGCCCGCCTACGTCTCCATCGCAGGCGAGTACGCACGACGGATCCGCAGTGGTGACCTGACACCCGGGACCCAACTGCCGAGCTATGCCGAGATCGCCAAGGAGCACGGTGTCTCCGACATCGTCGTGCGGAAGGTCCTCGAACTGCTTCGAAGTCAAGGCCTCGTCCGGCCCGTTCGGCGACGCGGCAGCTTCGTGGCGGATCGCCCGAACCTCATCCGGAGCTCACCCGAACGGCAGATGCAGGATCCCGGAGTCACTTTCGGCACCGAATCCGAACAGGAAATCGAAATTGATCGTGAGGACGGGAAGATCCGTGCCACCAATGAACTTGCGGATATCTTTGGCGTTTCTCCGGGCGATGAGCTGTCCCATGTCGTCACGCGCGTCTCCGAGAGCGGTCGGCCTATCTCGATCTCGGATACGTATCAACCGTTGGGCGTCAGCGGCACGGCTGGCACAACAGTTCTTGAGGAGACCCTTGCCGATCAATTGCCGACGTCAACGCACGCCACGTGGTTGCGCACCACTCCCGGCGACCTTGTGAAGACGATTCATCAACGATTCTACGCCGCTGACGACCGTGTGATCATGGTGTCGAACGTGTCTTATCCACAGGATCGGTACGACGCATTCGTCTTTAGAATGAAGTTCACCCATGATTCCTGACGTGCAGACAAGCTCTAACGTCGCACCCAGCCCTGAGCCACGTCCGCCAGATTCCACCACGACACAAACCGCGCATCCTCGGACGCCAGTTCCCACCCGATTTTCAGAGAGTCGAAGAAGGCGTCATCGCCAGTCATCCCGCCTTTCGGCTGTCCGATGAAGATCAGGCGCCGGCCGCCGGAATTCTCGAATGTGGCAAGAGCCGCCGATGCCATGGTGTCACCCCAGCCGGGCGGCCAACACAGAAACAGCACGTCATCGGAGCGATCAGCCGCCCTGTCGAAGGCTAGGAGATCCCGTACGTCGTGCCATACGTCTGTCTGCTCTCCCCCGGTGGGGAACGAAACGTTCTCCACCTTGTCGGGGGGCTCGGAATCGTATGCTTCGACGTCAATTCCTGAACTGGCCAGCTGTGCCGCCCAATATCCTCGACCGGCCCCCATCTCCACGAGGCGCTGGCGGCCGCAGAACGTAGACATCCATTCGAGGGTTTCTGGCGACGGGATCGCATACGCATAGACGGCCTGCAAGAGCATCTGTGCGTACGCCAGTCGAGCACTGCCATCCGGTTGACCACCGTCCATCACCCGGCGGCCCTCATGCTCAGAAACGGATGGCGCGACGATGTCCCAATACGGATTCGAACCCTCTGCCTTGCCACCCGTCACGTAGTGGACGAACCGCAGATCAAATGCGGCGTCCGCTCGAACATCGCCCGTCCCCGCCAGGGTCGGCGCCATGTCCAAGTACTCACTTACCTTCGGGTACTCAGCGCGAAGGCGCTGTTCATCATCCAGCAGCGCGGCCAACTCGGCACGACGTTCCGGCGTCAAGGTACGTTTAACCACACGTCCGATTCTTGCAGGGGACCGCCGATGTCACCAGCGGCCCCGGACTCGCGTCGCGGGGCCGCTGTTCCGTGTCTCGGGATCACCCCGACACGGCGCGCTTGGCCGTCTCGAGCGCCTGCATGCCGTTCGCCTGCGCCATGCCGACCTTGGCGGACAGGTCCATCTGGAACTCGTTGGTCGCCAGCGTGGCCTTGTCCCAGATGGCGTTCAGCTCGGCGAACGCGCCACCGGCGACGTCCAGCCAGGACTGCGCGGTGAGACCCACGGTCTGCATCCACGCGTCCTTCTCGGCGCCGATCGCGTTCGCCGACGCGGCCAGCTGCGTCTGCCCATCGCCGAGCGCGCCGAACTCGTAACGGATCGGTCCAGGCATATCTGTCTCCTTACGTTCCGGTGGCTACTGGCGGAAGTTGAGTCCACTGAGGACAGCGCTGTTCATCGCGCTGGTGGTGTCGTCGTCGGAGGTCGTGTAGGCCGTGCCGGACGTGCCGGCGGCCGCGCCGACCCGCTCCAGCTCGGCGACCAGCGCGTCGACCTGCCGGCGCCACTCCAGGTGCTTGGCGTCGAAGGCGACGGGCGCCCGACCCTGCCAGGTGGCCATCATCGTGGCCACCTGGCCCTCGATCCGGCTGATCGCACTCCGGATGTTCGCCGCCGAGTTGTTCGCCGCGACGGCCGCGTTTTGCATGTCCTCCGGGGTGCCCCACTGAGCATCGGGCATCGCTCCTGCTCCTTTCCGGTCATCCGCACGTGTCGGATGGGCTCGCTGAGCCCGCCGCGCCAAACGGCGGTCGCCAGCGAAGTTAATCGGGCGAGCGGCCGCCGAACGTGTGCCGGCACCTTCCTGCCACACCCGACCACGGACCGCGACCAGCGGCGACGATTCACGGGGTGACACCGAGCACTGTTCAAAACAGGCCCGCGGCGTGCCCGGGCGCTGCTGATCAGGAGTGTTTTGAATAGTGCTCGCCGGCCGAGGGAGGTCCAGAGCGTGGCGACCATGGTGGTGCGCCGGCCGTTGCGCCGGCCGGCGCCGGACATGCCGTCCGGCGAGCTGGTGCTGGAGGCGCCGCCGGAGATCCCGGCGCCGCCGGCCCGGCAGTGGACGCAGGCGCTGATGGTGCTGCCGATGGTCCTCATGATGGGCGCGATGATCCTGTTGTTCAGCGGGAGGTTCGGCCAGAGCGGCCTCGGCGCGCTGCGCTACGTGGTCTTCGGGATCTTCGGCTTCGCCATGCTGCTGATGGTGGGCCTCGCCTTCCTCAACGGCGGCGGGCCGAGCAAGCGCGAGATGGGCAACGCCCGCCGGCACTACCTGCGTGGCCTCGCCCAGCACCGGGTCCGGGTCGGCCGCACGGCGCGGCGGCAGCGGACCGCGCTCTGGTACCTGCACCCCGACCCGGACACGCTGTGGTCCGTGGCGATGAGCTACCGGCTGTGGGAACGCCGCCGCAGCGACGCCGACTTCGGCGTCGCCCGCATCGGGCTGGGCCGGCAGAGCCTCGCCACCACGCTGATCGCGCCGGACACCAAGCCGATGGAGCAGCTCGAGCCGCTGTCCGCGCTGGCGCTGCGCCGGTTCATCACCACGTACTCGGCCGTGCCGGACCTGCCGCTTGCCATGGCGGTCAACGGTTTCAGCCGCGTCCACGTCCGCGGCGGCGAGCAGGCCGCCGCGCTGGTCCGGTCGGTGATCGCCCAGCTCGCCACCCTGCACTCGCCGGACGACCTGCGCATCGCCGTGTGCGCCGGCCCCGCTCGGCGGGTCGACTGGGAGTGGCTGAAGTGGCTGCCGCACGCGCTGCACCCGGAGCGGACCGACGCGCTCGGCTCGCTCCGGCTCATCGCCTCGACGATCCCGATGCTCGAGGCGATGCTGGACGACCTGCTGGCCGACCGGCCGCGGTTCGACCCGGAGGACGGCGCCACCCGGGTCGCCGGCCCGCACCTGGTCGTCGTGCTCGACGGTGGCGCGGTCGCGGGCTCGGACCACCTGCTGGCCGGGGCCGGCGTCGAGGGCGCCACGGTGATCGACCTGACCACCGTGCCACCGCGGGCCCCGGACCGGTCCGCGGTCGTGCTCGACGTCGCCCCGGACGGCACGCTGGTCAGCAACACCGCCGACGGCGAGGTCGAGCTCGGCCGGGCCGACCGGCTGCCCGTGGTGGCCGCCGATGCGCTGGCCCGCCAGCTCGCGCCGCTGCGGCTGACCGAGGGCACGCGTGGCGAGCAGCCGCTGGCCAACGAGCTCGGTCTCGAGGAGCTGCTCGACCTCGGTGACCCGTTCGCGTTCGACCCCGACGACACCTGGGTGCAGCGACCCAACCGGGACCGGCTGCGGGTGAAGTTCGGCGTCCGGCCCGACGGCAGCCCGATCGAGCTGGACCTCAAGGAGTCCGCCCTCGACGGCATGGGCCCGCACGGCCTGCTGATCGGCGCGACCGGGTCCGGCAAGAGCGAGTTGCTGCGCACCCTCGTGCTCGCGCTCGCGATCACCCACCCGCCGAACTCGCTGAACTTCGCGCTCATCGACTTCAAGGGCGGCGCCACGTTCACCCGGCTCGACCGGCTGCCGCACACCAGCGCGGTGATCACCAACCTGGCCGACGAGCTGCCCCTCGTCGACCGCATGGCCGACGCGATCAACGGCGAGCTGCTGCGCCGCCAGGAGCTGCTGCGCGCGGCCGGGAACTTCGCGTCGCTGCGGGACTACGAGAAGGCCCGCGCCGCCGGGGCGCCGCTGCCCGAGGTGCCGACGCTGTTCGTGGTGATCGACGAGTTCAGCGAGCTGCTGTCGGCCCGGCCCGACTTCATCGACATCTTCGTCCAAATAGGACGGATTGGTCGCGCGCTCGGCGTGCATCTTCTCCTTGCCTCGCAACGGCTCGAGGAGGGTCGGTTGCGCGGGCTCGACGCCCACCTGTCCTACCGGATCGGCCTGCGCACGTTCTCCGACATCGACAGCCGCACGGTCCTCGGCGTCTCGGACGCCTTCTCGCTGCCCCGCGCGCCCGGCCACGGTTTCCTCCGCTACGGCGACGAACCGATGGCGCGGTTCCGCGCCGCCTACGTCTCCGGCGTGCACAGTCCCGAGGTGCCCGGCGGAAACGTGGGTGGGGCCACCCACGGCGGCCCGGAACCGGTCGGGCTGGCGGTGTACTCGACCACCTACGTCGCCCCGAAGGTCGCCGAGGAGCCGCAAGCCGCGCCGGAGGAGGTCGACGACGACGCCATCGGGGAGAGCCTGCTGGACATCCTGGTCGACCGGTTCGCCGGCCGGGGCGTCCCCGCGCACCAGGTGTGGCTGCCGCCGCTGGCCGAGCCGCCGACGCTCGACCAGCTGCTCGGCGGGCTCACCGCGGACGCCGACCGGGGCCTGCGGTCGGCCGACCCGTCGCTCCGCGGCACGCTGCGCGCGGTGATCGGCGTGGTCGACCGCCCGCTCGACCAGCGGCGCGACCCGCTCGTGCTCGACCTGTCGGCCGGCGCCGGGCACGCGGTCGTCGCCGGTGGCCCGCAGTCGGGCAAGAGCACCGCGCTGCGCGACATCGTCGCGAGCCTCGCGCTCACCCACACGCCGGCCGAGGCGCAGTTCTACTGCCTCGACTTCGGCGGCGGGGTGCTCGGCTCGATCCGCGGGCTGCCGCACGTCGGCGGCGTCGCCGGCCGGCTGAACGTCGGTGCGGTGCGCCGCACGATCGCCGAGGTGGCCACGGTGCTCGCCGACCGGGAGCGGAGCTTCGCCGAGCGGGACATCGACGGCATGGCCACCTACCGCGCCATGCGCGCCGACGGCCGGGTCACCGACGACCCGCACGGCGACGTCTTCCTCGTCATCGACGGCTGGCTGACCCTGCGCAAGGAGTTCGAGGATCTCGAGGACGTCGTGATCAGCATCGCCACCCGGGGCCTGGCCTACGGCGTGCACCTGGTCGCGAGCTGCGCGCGCTGGTTCGACCTGCGCCCGCAGGTCCGCGACCTGTTCGGCAGCAAGCTCGAGCTGCGCCTCGGCGATCCCATCGACACGATGCTGGACCGGGCGAGCGCGCTGCGGGTGCCGGAGAGCTCTCCGGGCCGCGGCCTCGCCCCGAGCAAGCACCAGGTGCTGACCGCCGTGCCCCGCATCGACGGTCACGGCACGGCCGAGGGCCTGAGCGACGCGGTCGCCGGCCTGGTCGAGTCGGTGCGCCGGTCGTGGACCGGCGAGCCGGCGCCCGAGGTGCGGATGCTGCCGGACCGCTTGCCCTACAGCGCGCTGTCGCCGACCGACGACCCGGTGCGGCTCGCGGTCACGGTGGGCATCGCCGAGCAGGACCTCGCGCCGGTCCGGCTCGACTTCGACGCGGACGCGCACGTGCTGCTGTTCGGCGACGGCGACTCGGGCAAGACGACGTTCCTTCGCACGGTCGCCCGCCGGATCGTCGACTCCTACCCGCTCGAGAAGGCCCGGATGATCGTCATCGACCACCGGCGTGGCCTGCTCGGCGAGGTGACCTCCGAGCACCTGCTCGGCTA
This sequence comes from Actinophytocola sp., assembly GCF_050699935.1. Classification (NCBI taxonomy): domain Bacteria; kingdom Bacillati; phylum Actinomycetota; class Actinomycetes; order Pseudonocardiales; family Pseudonocardiaceae; genus Actinophytocola; species Actinophytocola sp. The sequence continues at coordinate 1,540 of NZ_JBOHGB010000183.1, read as the reverse complement.
CGGCACCGACAGCCGCACGACCGGCGCGTTGGTCGCCGACGTGGTGACGGCGATGCGGGACCGGCTGCCCGGCCCGGACGTGACGCCCGAGCAGCTGCGCTCGCGAAGCTGGTGGCAGGGGCCGGATCTGTTCCTGCTCGTCGACGACTACGACCTGGTCGTGACCGGCGCGGACAACCCGCTGCTGCCGCTCATGGAGTTCCTGGCGCAGGCTCGGGACATCGGCCTGCACATCGTGGTCACCCGGCGCACCGGGGGCGCCGGGCGGGCGATGTACGAGCCGTTCCTGACCCGGCTCCGCGACGTCGGGGCGACGGGCCTGCTGATGTCCGGCAACCGGGACGAGGGCCCGCTGCTCGGTGGCCTGAAACCCGAGGTGCTGCCGCCCGGCCGGGGCCGGCTGGTCTCCCGGCGCGGCGACGCGCGGCTCGTGCAGCTCGCCTGGCTGCCGCCGGCGGACGAGTGACCGACCAGAAGCCGACACGAGAAGTCGATCAGGAGGAGACATGGGTGATCTGCTCGCCGGGACACCGGAGGAGATGATGGCGTTCACGGCCGAGGCACCGGCCGCGAACGACTCGGGCGGCGCGCTCCAGGCCAAGATGGAGGAGAGCACGGCCTTCCAGAGCGCGTACCAGGAGGCCTTCGGGCGGCTCCAGAGCTTCGTTACCGAGACCAACGCCCGCGTCGGGGACCACGTCGCGGACGCGAGCAACTCCGGGCGGAGCTACCTCGAGACCGACGAGGCCAGCGCGTCCCGCCTCGATGTCGTCGACTCTCCGAAGCCGAGGTGACCCATGGACTACACGACGATGCAGCTCCCGGAGCAGCTCGCGCTGATCAACGCCGAGGTGGCCAACCAGGGCCCCCTGCAGGAGAAGGCGACGGTGTGGACGGCCGCGCAAGAGCAGCTCAGCCGGACGGGCCAGACGCTGGGTGCCGCGACCAACCGGATCGAGCCGGGTTGGCAGGACCCGGCCGGTGACCTGTTCGTCGCCGACGCCCGGGAGACCACGAGGAAGGTCGACACCTGGGGCGCGAACATCGCCTCCGCGCAGCCGCAACAGCTGATGCGTGACGTGGCCGCCCTGCTCGGACCGACCCAGAAGGTCGTGCAGGAGAACCACGACCGGTGGCAGCAGGCGATGCAGGCGTTGGCCGCCGCCGGTGGGGTCACCGATGCCGCGCAGAGTCTGATGCAGTACCAGATCGCGGCTGGCAACGCGATGAACGCGTTGGGAGACCGGTACGACGAGGCGGCCAAGGCAGTCGCCGCCGCGAGCACCGGCGAGGCGATGCCCCCGCCGCTGAGCGCGGCGGCGCCTGACGGCTCTCCGGGCGCTGCTCCCGGTGGTGCTCCCGGTGGCGCGCCTGGCGGTGCTCCGGGTGGCGCTCCCGGTGGCGCGCCGGGAGGAGCCCCCGGCGGTGCGCCGGGTGGTGGGCCGGCAGGGGCCCCGGCTCCGGGTGGGGATCCGTCGCTGGCCGGTGGGCTCGGCGCCCCGCCGCCGGTGGCCGCCGCGCCGCCCGCCGTGCCGCCGGC
>NZ_JBOHGB010000182.1:0-13483 GCF_050699935.1 Actinophytocola sp. | reverse complement strand
ACATGGGCAGATCGGCGACAGGGTACAAAGTGGGCCGGGCCTCTGCTGGTCGTGATCATGATGTGGTGTCAAGATCATCTAGCAGAGGCCCGACCTATGCCCAACACCGGGATCAAGGACAGGCTCTCAGAGTTGAACCCCGTGGTCTATGTCGAGAACCTGAACTCGACGGCCTTCTTGGAGCAGAAGGAAACCGTGGATGGGTACCGGCGTATCGTGGCTGACCTGGACAGGGTTGCGCTGGACGAGGGACGATCCCGCGCATGGCTTGCCAGTGTGGCAAGCGCCCTTGGGCAGCCACGGGAGGAGCACGATGAGCAAGCCCCGCCCGGAGTTCTTTCTCAGCTGACACCAACTGCGTCGAGTTGGCGTGGTCCGCTGTGCGTGACTCGAAGAACCTCCCCGGCCCCACCCTGCGGTTCGAGTCGTTCGCCCCGTTCATCGCGGCCGCGAAGTCCGGCCAGCTCGACCTACCCCGCTGAGCCCCACCCGGTCGCCCGCCGCAGCGCCTCGGTGACCAGCGGCCCGATCGGCGCGGCCTCGGGCTCGGTGACGATCGCGGCGATGTGCCCGTCCGGCCGGAGGATCACCAGCGAGCGCGGTCGCAGCCGCAGCGCCTTCACGAGGAAGTCGTCCTCCTCCTGGTCGAGTGGAACGGGCTGCCTGGTGAGCGCCCGCTCCCAGGCGTCGGCCGGCCGCCACGGGCACCAGTGCGTCAGCACGACGAACCCCGGACCGACGAGCTCACGCACCCGCATGCCCCAGTCGAGCCGCGCGTCCGGGCACAGCACACCCGGGACCGGCGGCCGCGCGACTCCCGGCTCGGCGGGCGTGCGTACGAACGGGTCGGCGGTGGTCAGCGGCGAGTCGGTGTACCAGTAGGGCTCGGCGAGCTTGCCGGAGTCGATCTCCTTGCGCGCCTCGGGATCGTCGACCGAGCGGCTGAGCACGTCGACGCGGTGCGCCCGCTCCTTGTCGTTCTGCGGCACGAGGAAGCGCATGGTGTCGCCCGTGACCCGCAGGTTCTCGGCGGCCGCGGCACCGCGCTCGATGTCGTAGGACTCCAGCAGGCCCGGCCCGGCTCGACCGGCGCGGTCGAGGGCGATCTTCCAGGCGACGTTGTCGGCGTCGCAGATGCCGGAGTTGAGCCCGCGGGCGCCGAACGGGCTCATCGCGTGCGCGGCGTCCCCGGCGAGCAGCGCGCGGCCGACCCGCATCCGGGGCACCCGCCGCTGGTGGAAGCGGTACACGGACAGCCAGACGATGTCGTAGTCCTTGTCACCGACGACCGCGCGGATGCGCTTGTCGAGGCCGCCGCTGTCCCGCTCGGCGGCGAGGTCGAAGTCGTCCGGCACCTGCCAGTCGATCCGCCACACGCCGCCCGGCTGCGGGTGCAGCAGGACCTGCCGGCCGGGATTCCATTCCGGGTCGAAGAAGAACCGCCGCTCCGGCACGGAGAAGCCCAGCTCCGCGCGAACATCGGCGATCAGGAACTTGTCCGGAAAGGACACTCCCTCGAACGGCAGCCCGAGCAGCGACCGGGTGGCCGACCGGGCGCCGTCGGCGGCGATCAGGTGCGTTCCGCGAACCGTTCCCTTCGGGGTGGTCACGGTGACCCCGTCGGCGTCCTGCTCGACCCCGGTGACCTCGTGGTCCCACCGCAGGTCGGCGAGCGGCTCCTCGTACACCCGCTGCTCCAGCAGAAGCTCCATGACGGACTGCGGGGTGTTGACGAACGGCGGGAACGCGGAGTCGCCGACCTCGGGGAAGGTGATCTCCAGGACCTGGTGCTCGCGGTAGTAGGTGCGCCCGCGGATCCAGGTGACGCCCATGTCCGCGACCTGGGCGCCGAGCCCGACCCGCTCCAGGATGTCGAGCACGTCGCGCTGCACGCAGATGGACCGGCTGCCTTCCGCGGTCCGCTCGGTCTGCGCCTCCAGCAGCACCGACGGCACGCCGTGGCGGGCGAGCAGGAGCGCGGCGGTCATCCCGACGGGCCCCGCCCCGGCGATCAGGACCGGATCCATCACTCCCCCCGCAGCGCGGCCCAGACCTCGCGATCGCGCGCGGCGGTCCAGATCCGCGGCCAGTCGATGCCGTCGAGCTCGTCCCAGTACCGCTGGACGTTGAACGGCAGGCAGTGCTCGAAGATCGGCCAGCCGCCGAACTCCGGCGCGAGCGCCTCGTGCGCCGCGTGGAACGCCGCCGCGAGCGACCCGCGCCGGGCGTGCACGTCACCGACGGTCCGCCGCAGCTCGTCGAGGAAGTGCCGGCTCTGCGTGATGGCCGCCCGCACGGCGTCCGCACCCCGCACGACCGGCCCCCGCCCACCGACGAGCGCGTCGGCGTCCAACTCGGCCACGCGGTCCAAAGTGGAGGATGCCCAGTCGTCGTGGAAGGCGTCCCCGGTGTAGAGCGCGGCCCGCGCCTCGACGAGGTCGCCGGCGAAGAGGACCCGCTCGCGCGGGAGCCAGGCCACGATGTCGCCCGCGGTGTGCCCGCGCCCGCAGTACTGGAGGACCAGCTCGCGCTCGCCGCCGAGCGGGATGACCATCCGGTCGGTGAAGGTCAGCGTGGGCCAGGTCAGCCCCGGGATCGAGTCGGGCTCCTCGAACAGCCGCGGCATCCGCCCGAACTCCGACTCCCAGTCCTGCTTGCCCCGCTCGGCGATCAGCCGCCGCGTCTGCTCGTGCGTGATGATCTCGTGCGCGTCGAACGCGCTGGCCCCGAGGACCCGGACCGCGTGGTAGTGGCTGAGCACGAGGTAGCGGACGGGCTTCTCGGTCCGCTCCCGCAGCCTGGCCAGCCACCTGCGGGCCGCGACGGGCGTGGCTCTGGCCTCGAAGCAGACGAGGAAGTCATCCGCCTCGATGGCCCCGACGTTGGGATCGCCCTCGGCGGTGAACGCGTAGACCCCGGGCGCCAGCTCGACGAAGGTCTCCGCCTTGGCCTCGAGGTCCCCTCTGGACGCGAACGCTTTACCCACACCGCCTACCCTGCCACGCCCACAGCCCGGCCACACCCGCCCCGAGCCGGGCGGCCGCGAGCGTGCCGGACTGCCAGGAAGGACGCCTTCCAGACGTCGAACGTCAGCAAGGCGTCCTTCCTGGCTTCTCCAACGCGGCTGGAGCGCCCGCCGGAACCGCCGGCTGAGACGGGGCCACCGGGGTGCCGCGCTCGTACGAGGCGCCCGGCGCGGGCCGGGGGTCGAGCTCACCCTTGTTGGGCCACAACGAGAAGGCGCGCTCGGCCTGCGCGGTGATCGTCAGTGACGGGTTCACGCCGAGGTTCGCCGAGATGGCCGCACCGTCCACAACCGACAGACCGGGGTAGCCGAACACGCGGTGGTACGGGTCGATGACGCCCTCGGACGGCGACAGACCGATCGGGCAGCCGCCGATGAAGTGCGCGGTCAGCGGGATGTTGAACACCTCGCCCCACGTCCCGCCGGCCATCCCGCCGATGTGCTTGGCCGCGAGCTGGTTCGCGTCGTAGCCGGCCTGGATGAACGTCGGGTTCGGCTCGCCGTGGCCCTGCCGGGACGTGTGGCGGCGACGGCCGAACAGGCCCCGGCGCGTGTACGTCGTGATCGAGTTGTCCAGGCTCTGCATGACGAGCAGGATCACGGTCCGCTCGCTCCACCGGCGCACCTTCAGCATCTGGCCCGCCCGCACCGGGTGGCGAACCAGGAACCGCAACGCCTGCAGCCACCTCGGCACCGACGACGCGCCGTCCGTCGCGATCGTCTGGAGCAGGCCCATCGCGTTCGAGCCGCGGCCGTAGCGGACCGGCTCGATGTGGGTGATCTCGTCCGGATGGATCGACGACGTGATCGCCACGCCCCGGCTGAAGTCGCGCTCCGGGTCGACGGACGTCCGCGCCGCCCCGATGATCGACTCGGAGTTCGTCCGGGTCAGCTCGCCCAGCCGCGGCGAGAGATCGGGCAGCTCACCCGCGTCCCGCATGGCGTGCAACAGCCGCTGCGTCCCCCACGTCCCGGCCGCGAGGACGACCTGCGACGCGGAGATCGTGGCCCGGGCGCGTCCGCCGGTGCGCCGCAGCTCGACGTCGAAACCACCGGCGGCACGGGGCCGGACGGCCGTCACGGTGGTCAGCGGCAGGACCTTCGCGCCCGCCTCCTCGGCCAGGTACAGGTAGTTCTTCACGAGCGTGTTCTTCGCGCCGACCCGGCACCCGGTCATGCACGAGCCGCACTCCGTGCAGCCGGTCCGTACGGGCCCGGCGCCGCCGAAGTACGGGTCCGGCACGGTCTCGCCCGGCCTGCCGAAGTACACGCCGACCGGCGTCGGGCGATAGGTCTGCGGCACACCGAGGTCGGCGGCGACCTTCTGCATCACCTCGTCCGACGGCGTGACCGTCGGGTTCGGCACCACGCCGAACATCCTCGACGCCTGGTCGTAGTGCGGCGCGAGCTCGGCCTCCCAGTCGGTGATGTGCGCCCACTGCCGGTCGGTGTAGAAGGGCTTCAGCGGCCGGTACAACGTGTTCGCGTACACCAGTGATCCGCCGCCGACGCCCGAGCCGGCGAGGATCATGACGTCCTTGAGCAGGTGGATCCGCTGGATGCCGTAGCAGCCCAGGAACGGCGCCCACAGGTACTTGCGCAGGTCCCACGACGTCTTGGCGAACTCGTCGTCGGCGAAGCGCCGGCCGGCCTCGATCACCGCGACCCGGTAGCCCTTCTCGGTCAACCGCAGCGCCGCGACGCTGCCGCCGAAGCCAGAGCCGACAACCACGACGTCGTAGTCCATGCACCGACGCTAGTTGACCCGGGCAGCCTTTAGCTACTGATCGGTACGGAGTCGCCCGTAGACCACCACATCCATCCGTCGGCCGCCCCGTAGCTGCGCGCCGCGGATCGTGCCGTCCTCGGTGAAACCGGCCCTGACCAGTGCCCGCCGCTCGGCGACGTTGTCCGTGCCGGTGGCAGCCTCGACCCGGTCCGGCTCGGTGGTGGCGAACAGGTGGTCGGCGAGCAGCCGCTGCGCGATGCTGCCCACGCCGCGACCGCGGGCCTCGGGGAGCAGCGCGATCCCGATGTTCCAGGCCGCGCAGCCGACCGTCCCGCCGTAGCCGACGACATGCCACGTGACGATGCCGAGCAGGCGGCCGCCGCCGGCCTCGACGACGGCGGCGCGGTGCACGATCGGCGCGGGCCAGGTCCGCGGCCGGTCGTCGGGGTCGAGCTGGAACCGGCCGTCGTCGGCGTCGATCACCTGCTTGCCGTCGCCGGGCCACGCCTCCGCGAGCGCCACCCCGTCGCACTCGGCGAACTTCCGCCGCTCCTCGTCGGTGGTCACCAGGTCGGCGCGGAGGAGTCCATAGTGGACCAGATCCCGCCGCGCACCGCCACGCAGCTGGGCGCCGCGCAGCAGGCCCTCGCGCCGGAAACCGGCCTTCTCCAACGCTTTCTGCTCGGCGACGTTCGCGACATCGGTGCCGGCCTCGATCCGGTCAACCTCGGTGACGGCGAACAGATGCTCCACCAGCAACCGCTGCGCGAGCGCGCCAACCCCGCGTCCCCGCGCCGCGGGCACGAGACCGATCCCGATGTTCCATGCCTGGCAGCCGAGCGTGCCACCGTAGTCGACCGCGTGCCAGCTGACGCCGCCGAGCAACTCGCCGCCGCCCGCGTCGAGGACGCTGAGCAGAAAGCTGTGCGACGGCCCGGCGACAGCGGGCCGGTCATCGCGATCGACCTCGAAGCCGCCGTTGGCCTCGGCGAAGAACCGCTCCCGCTCGCCGGGCACCGGTTGTGCCAGCCCGACCCCGTCGCGCTCGATGACGATGTCGCGCGGGGCGCCCTTCGGCGGTGCGGCCAAATCCGCGCGCAACAGGCCGAACTGGACCATGTCGCGCCGTTTGCCGTCGCGCTGCTGCGCGCCACGCAGCTTGCCCTCCGCCTGGAACCCGGCCTTGGCCAGCGTCCAGTGCGCGGCCGTGTTGTCCACGGCGGTCTCCGCCTGGAGCCGGTCGACCTCGGTGGTGGCGAACAGGTGCTGGATCAGCAGCCGGGTCGCCCGCACGCCCGTGCCCTTTCCGCGCGCGGCCGGCAGCAGGCCGATGCCCAGGTTCCACGCCGAGTTGGCGAACGACCGTCCGTACCCGGTGGCGTGCCAGCTCACCGACCCCACCAGCTCGCCGTCGCGCACCACGCCCAGCCGGTGCACGTCCGGAACGTACAGCGCCGGCCGCTCGTCCTCGTCGGGGTCGAACGCGCCGTCGTCGAACTCCCGCAGCCGCTCCTGGTCGCCTTCGGCCAACTCGACCAGTGCCAAGTCGCCGGACTCGGCCACCACCTCACGCTCGATCACGGTGCCCGCCTGGTTCTCTCGCTAACCCGCCCCCACTATGCCCGCCCGACGCCCCGCCACCCCGCCGCACGCGACAACCCCCGCGCGCACGCGCGCGTGTGTCACCAGACCGACGAAAGCCCCACCCGATCCCGGGGGGCCACCCACGGCCAGTCTATCGGTACCCGCCGACGGGAACGGCGATGTCGATCTTGCCTGTGGACAGCTCCGCGCACTGTGGACAGATCAGCCGGGGCCTGGTCAGCGGCACAAGTGGGCCCACCTGGACCAGGCACACCCGGTCACACGCGCACGGTGAGGCCGACCTTCTGGAACTCCTTCAAGTCGGAGTAACCGGTCTTCGCCATCGCGCGGCGCAGCGCGCCGAACAGGTTGATCATGCCCTCGGCGTCGGAGGACGGGCCGAACAGCAGCGTTCGCAGGTCGACGAACTCATCCTCGGCGGCGACCGGGGCGACGCGGCTGCGCGGTAGCGAAGGGTGCGCCGCCGCGGCCGTCCAGTACAGGCCCTGGCCCGGCGCCTCGGTGGTCATGGCGAGCGGCGCGCCAAGCATCACCGCGTCCGCCCCGCACGCGATCGACTTCGCGATGTCGCCGCTGCACTCGGCGCCGCCGTCGGCGATCACGTGCACGTACCGGCCGCCGGTCTCGTCGAGGTAGTCCCGCCGCGCGGCGGCCGCGTCGATGATCGCCGTGGCCATGGGCACGCCGATGCCGAGCACGTTGTCCGTCGTGGTCACCGGGCCTGAGCCGTACCCGACGACCACGCCCGCCGCGCCGGTGCGCATGAGGTGCATGGCGGTGCGGTAGTCGTGCACGCCGCCCGCGATCACCGGCACGTCGAGCTCCGCGATGAAGCTCTTGAGGTTCAACGGCTCGCCGCCCTTGGACACGTGCTCGGCGGAGACGATCGTGCCCTGCACGACCAGGATCTCCACACCCGCGGCGAGCAGATCCGGGGTCAGCTCGGCCGCCCGCTGCGGGCTGACCCGCGCGGCCGCGGTCACGCCGGCGCCGGTGATCTTCTTAATCGCCTCGGCGATCAGCTCCGGGCGGATCGGCGCGGCGTGCAACTCCTGCAGCACCCGCGTCAACGCGGTGAAGTCCGCGTCGCCGACGGCCTGCTGGACCTTGGCGAGCGCGTCCGCGACGTTCGGGTGCCGCGCCCACAGGCCCTCCGCGTTGAGCACGCCCAAACCGCCGAGCCCGCCGACCGCGACCGCCGTGGCCGGCGAGACCACCGCGTCGGTCGGGTGGGTCACGAGCGGGATGTCGAAGCGGTACGCGTCGATCTGCCACGCGGTGGACACGTCCTGGGAGGAACGCGTCCGGCGCGACGGGACGATGTGCACCTCGTCCAACCCGAACGCGCGGCGGGCCGTGCGGCCCATGCCGATCTCGACAACATCCGGCACTGGGATGTCCTTCCTCACCTACGCCGCGCCAGCGTCAGCGCGACGTGTAGTTGGGCGCCTCGACGGTCATCGTCACGTCGTGCGGGTGGCTCTCCTTGAGCCCGGCCGCGGTGATCCGCACGAGCTGCGCGCTCTGCAGCTCGGGAATCGTCCGCGAACCCGTGTAGCCCATGCCCGACCGCAGACCGCCGACCAGCTGGTGGACGACCTGGGACAGCGGGCCGCGGAAGGGGATCCGGCCCTCCACGCCCTCCGGCACGAGCTTGTCCTCGGACAGGACGTCGTCCTGGAAGTAGCGGTCCTTCGAGTACGATCTGCCCTCGCCGCGGGACTGCATGGCGGCGAGCGAGCCCATGCCGCGGTAGGTCTTGAACTGCTTGCCACTGACCAGGATCACGTCGCCGGGCGCCTCGGCCGTGCCGGCGAGCAGGCTGCCGAGCATGACCGCGGACGCGCCCGCCGCGATGGCCTTCGCGATGTCGCCGGAGTACTGGATGCCGCCGTCGCCGATGACCGGCACGCCGGCCGGGCGGCAGGCCAGATCCGCCTGGTAGATCGCGGTGATCTGCGGTACGCCGACCCCGGCCACGACCCGGGTCGTGCAGATGGAGCCGGGGCCGACGCCGACCTTGACGCCGTCCGCGCCGGCCTCGACCAGCGCCTGCGCGCCGGCCCGGGTGGCCACGTTGCCGCCGACGATGTCCACGACGTCGCCGAGCTCCTTCTTGAGGCTCGCGACCATCTCGGTCACGCCGCGGGAGTGGCCGTGGGCGGTGTCGACCATGAGCACGTCGACGCCGGCGTCGACCAGGGTCATCGCGCGCTTGTACGCGTCGTCGCCGACGCCGACCGCCGCGCCGCAGATCAGCCGGCCGTCGGGGTCCTTGGTGGCGTTGGGGTACTGCTCGGTCTTGACGAAGTCCTTGACGGTGATCAGCCCGCGCAGCTTGCCGGCGCCGTCGATGATCGGCAGCTTCTCGACCTTGTGCCGGCGCAGCAGCCCGAGCGCAGCGTCCGCGCTCACACCGACCTGGGCGGTCACCAGCGGGCCCTTGGTCATGACCTCGCTGACCTGCTTGGTGTGGTCGACCTCGAATCGCATGTCGCGGTTGGTGATGATGCCGACCAGGGTGCCCTCGGCGTCGGTGACCGGGACGCCGGAGATGCGGTAGCGGGCACAGAGCGCGTCGACCTCGGCGAGCGTGTCGCTGGGCAGGCACGTGATCGGGTCGGTGACCATGCCGGCCTCGGAGCGCTTGACGGTCTCGGCCTGCCGAGCGTGCTCCTCGATGGGCAGGTTGCGCTGCAGGATGCCGATGCCACCCTGCCGGGCCATGGCGATCGCCATGCGCGCCTCGGTGACGGTGTCCATGGCGGCACTGACCAGCGGGATCCGGAGCGTGACGTTTCGGGTCAGCCGGGTGCTGGTGTCCACCTCGCTCGGCACGACGTCGGACTCCGACGGCTGGAGCAGCACGTCGTCGAACGTCAGGCCGAGCGTGGCGAACTTGGCCGGGACTCCCTCAGGGGTGGACATGTGCGCCTTCCGTTTGTGCAGGTTGGACACCGATATCCCATGGTATCTGGACTGCTTGTGGGGTCGGCCCGGTACCGTGCGAGGTCGTGAGGGAAGACGCGATGCCTCCGGACCCGTTCGACGGCGATCCGAACGATCCCGCCCGGGCGCTCGACGGCCCCGATGAGCCCGGTGAGGAGCCCGTCAGCGCGCAGGAGCGCGCCGAGCTGCTCGCGGACCTGCGGGACCTCGGCGTGTACCAGGCCCTGCTCGAACAGCGCGCCGTGCGAGGCGTGGTGGTGGACTGCGCCGAGTGTCAGGAGCCGCACTACCACGACTGGGCGCTGCTGCGGGCATCGCTGGAGCAGTTGCTCAACGACGGCCGGATGCGCCCCCACGAACCGGCGTTCGACCCGAACCCGGCGGCGTACGTGTCGTGGGAGTACTGCCGCGGCTTCACCGACGGCATCACGGCGACCGCCAAGCGAGCGCTGACACCGCAGCAGAACTAGCTGGCTGTAGGTCGTGTCACGGGTGTCGGTCGGCATGCCACCTCGACGAGCCCGATGCGCGGTCCAACCAGCCAACTCGACGAGCACCGCCTCCCGCGCCGACGCTGGTTTCCCTTGCCGGCCAACAGCAACTCGGTCATCGCTTCCAGATCGATCGCGTCGGTCTTGACCCGCCGCCGGCCCTGCACCCGGCGCTGCTCGGTGACATGCGCCGGGTTCAAACTCCACGGTCTGCCCGCCGGCCGGCGACGCCGAGCGTTCCAGTAAGGGCCGGTGATAGTGACCAGCCGCCTCCACCCCGACCGTCACCACCGCGTCCGGCGAAAGCACCCGCACAACCTGCGCGATGACCGCCCGCAACGCTGAGCCGGTCATCGCGAATTCCCGACGACCCAGCGCCTGACCCGCGTGCTCAGGGACCTCACAGGTCCCTTCTCGCACCCCCGGAGATGTCCACTAGGGAACGACACGCAGATCTATATCAGCGGCCCAAGGCACCCGGGCGGGTGGTTCAGCGGGCCTTATCGGCCGGGGTGCGGACGTGCCAGCCGTCCTCGATCGGGCACCGCTGGGCCACCAGACGGCCGAGGGACTCCTTCACGAGAGCCTGCGCGGCCTCCTCGATCAGCAGCGCACAGCCGCCGCACTCCCCGCAGCGGGGGGCCTGGCTGTACACGTGACCTGCGGTCATGGCGCAAGCCTAGCTCGTGCGCTCAGTCGACCGTCACGCCTGCCATGGTGCCGTCCTGCTCCGGCGGTAGCTCGGCACCCTTCGGCTCGGCGATGGGCTCCTCGCCGGACGGGTCCTCCGGATCGCTCCTGGACTCCTCGGTCGTGCTCGGTGGCGAGGTCGTGCTCGGTGGCGAGGTCGTCTCGTCCGGCGACGTGCTCTCGCTGGTGTCCGGGTTGGTGGGTACCTCGGTCTGGGTGCCGGTGTCACTCCCGCTGCCCGTGCCGGGGTCCGGAGCGGTGGTCGGGTTCGGCAGCGGCGGCTGCGGCGCCTCACCGGACGGGTTGCCCGGGATCTGCGCGAGCAGCTGCGCGTGCTGCTTCTGGAGGTCCTTCTGACCGTCCTCACTGGACACCGTGGGCAGCGCGGCGTGCGCGTCCTCGAGCTTGGACTTGGCCTCGTCGAGGTCGCCGTCGGTCAGCGCGGCCTTGGCCTCGCGCAGGTCCGCCTTGACCTCCTCGGCGGCCTCCACGGAGCGGGCGTGGTCGGCGTAGAGCACCTTGGTCAGCGCCCAGAGCGTGTCACCGGGCTGGGCGTCACGGGCGGCCAGGCCGATGCCGGCGAACGCGATGGCCAGCACGGCGGCCGCGGCGGCGACGGGGACGAGCAGGCGGGGACGCCGCTTGCGGCGCAGTCGCGCGGCGTGGAGGGTCACGGTGGCGAGCTTCTCGTCGACGAGATCGCCGATGGGCTCGGTCTCGACGTCGCGGCGCCACGACAGGAGCAGTGCGCTCAACTGGTCGTCCGGCACGCCGCCCGGGTCGTCGAGGTTCGCCGTGCCGAGGAGATCGAGGTACTCGTCGTCGGCGTGCACGAGCGACAGGTCGTACTCGGAAGGGTCGGCCTCGGTCGGCCGGTCGTCCTGTGGCAGGTCGATGTCCGACTCGCCGTGACCTCTCCGATCACTCATTCAGACCACCTCCTCCGCGGACAACGTCTTCCGTAACCGGGCCAACGCACGGTGCTGCGCGACCCGGACCGCCCCGGGTGTCGAGCCGACCGCCTCCGCGGTCTCCTCGGCAGAGAGTCCCACCACGACTCGCAGCAGCACAATGTCTCGCTGCTTGTCCGGCAGCACATCCAGTAGGTCGTTCATCCGTCGGCTGAGGTCGGCTTGCATGGCGCGCTGCTCCGGGCCGGCATCGGTCTCCGGCTCGTCGGGAACGTCGGCGACCGGCTCGGATCGGTTACGGCCGGCGGCTCGGTGTGCGTCGGCGACCTTGTGCGCGGCGATGCCATACACGAAAGCCAGGAATGGTCGCCCCTGGTCGCGGTAGCTAGGCAATGCCGTGAGCACCGCGAGACACACCTCCTGTGCGACGTCGTCCGCCGAAGCGAACGAACGCTCCTGCCTACCCACTCGCGCGCGGCAGTACCGCACGACTAAGGGCCGGATGGACGCGAGCACCCGGTCAATGGCGCGTGGATCGCCCTCGACGGCAGCACCTACTGATGCGTCCAGTCCGTCCCCCAATGTGGTCATCGCAGCGAGCAGCCTCGGTGTTACGTGCAGGTACGGTCAGTCCAACGTCACAGCCCGTGAGGGTTGTACTGCCCCTCACTCCGTTGTCACACACCGTACCGCGCGGCACAAAGGAGCCACTTTACGCGCAGGTGGGCGACACGGCATGGTGCCTCTCCGTGACCGGCCCTCTACCTGGGGTCCAACGGTTACACGTGAATTTGTCCACACAACACGCTGAACGCCGCCCACCCGCGTGGGGGCGGGCGGCGTCGTCCGGTTCGCGTCTTTCGGGTGTTCTAGGAGCTGGGAGTTTCGAGTTCGTCAGGAGACGAGCCCCCGCCGGAAGCCGTGGGCCACGGCCTGGGCGCGGTCGCGGACGCCGAGCTTGCGGAACAGCCGGCGGGCGTGGGTCTTCACCGTGTCCTCCGACAGGTAGAGCTCGCGCCCGATCTGGCCGTTGCTCTTGCCCATCGCCATGCCGCGGAGCACCTGGAGCTCGCGGTCGGTGAGCTGGACGCCCGGGTCGGACGGCTGGCGCGGCGCGGGCACCGAGGTGCTCGCGAGCGTGTGCGCCAGGGCGGCCACCAACTCGGGGCGCGAGGCGTCCCAGCGGAGGTAGCCACGAGCCCCGCCGGCGATCGCGGCCGCGATGCTGCCGGCGTCGTCCGGGGCACCGAACACGATCACGTTCGCCTGCGGGTTGGCCGACACGAGCCGGCGTGTCGCCTCGACGCCGGTCGGTACCGCGCGCTGGGTTCCGACCAGTACGACATCGACCGGCGCCCGGGAGAACCTGGCGAGCAGCTCGTCACCGTGCGCTACGCAGTCGATGCGACTAACCCCTGGAACCGCGGACATGACACGGGTCAATCCTTCCCGCACGCCGCGGCGGTCGTCGCAAATCAAGACCGTCGTCACGGGGACTCCTTCCTGCAGCCGAGTGACGTACTCCTCCCTATCGGACGCTTCGGGGCGAACCTTGACACGATCTGGTGGTAATTCTTCCGACCAGTTCGCCCAGATGTCCGTACGCGCCCCGTCACCCAGTTGGGCCAGCGAGCCGGGGCACCCACGGGGAGCGCTCGGCGAGCAGACGGCCGACCGGATCAGTCCGACGCAACACGCTCCGTAAAGCTAGCGCGGACCACCGACAGTGTTGGTCCGCTCGGTCCGGCTCCAGGTCGGCCATGATCAGTTCACCCGGCCAGACCAACGACAGCAACCCGAGGTCGCGCGCGTCGTCCACCGCGGGGCCGACGATCTTCGCGGCGTCCGGCCGGCTGCCGCGGGCCATGAGGGCCGCGCCGAGCACGAGGCTCGACTTGATCCGGTGCCGCGCCGAGCCCGACTCGGCGGCGAGCTCCGCGGCGGGCCCGGCGTGGGCGACCGCCTCCCCGGCGCGAGCGGCGCTGAGCTCGATCTCGGCCGAGACCCACCCGTGACGAACCGCCGACCGCCACCCCGCCCGCGGCGCCCGCGCGACGAGCCGGCGCGCCTCGCCCAGCCGTCC
>NZ_JBOHGB010000181.1:0-13496 GCF_050699935.1 Actinophytocola sp. | reverse complement strand
CCTGGTGGCCGCGACCCGAGGCGCGCGGGCCGCGGGCGTGGACGTCGCGCTGGTCGAGCAGCCCTACCGGGTGGCGGGCCGCCGGGCGCCGGCCCCTGCCCACCAGCTCGACGCGGCGTGGCTCGCGGTGGCCGACCGGTTGTCCGACGAGTGGTTCCACGAGCTGCCGCTGGTGTTCGGCGGGCGGTCGTCGGGGGCGCGGGTGGCCTGCCGAACGGCCGCGGACGGGGAGGCGGTCGGCGTGCTGTGCCTCGCGTTCCCGGTGCACCCGCCGGGCCGGCCCGAGAAGTCGCGGATGCCGGAGCTCGACGGCGTGACGGTGCCCACGCTCGTGGTCCAGGGGGAGAACGACCCGTTCGGCATGCCGGGCGCGGCGCAGCACCGCGAGATCGTCGTCCTGCCCGGCGACCACTCGTTGAAACGGGAGGCCAGGACCCTCTCGCGGACCGTGGAGGAGTGGTTACACCGCATCCTGCGGCCGCTGGACTGAGGGAATGTCGCAGGTCCCGGGCGTGTTGTGGGTGACGTGTTGACCGAGACCCGCCGGGTACCCTCACAGATGTCCCATGCGTATCCGATGATGGGACAGTTCCGACTGGAAGGGAGCACGGTGCCGAGCACCGAGACCCACCCCGACGCGCCGGTCGAGACCGAGGACCAGCGGGCCGAGCGGTTCGAGCGCGACGCCATGCCGTTGCTCGACCAGCTCTACGCCGCCGCGCTGCGGATGACCCGCAACCCGGCCGACGCCGAGGACCTGGTGCAGGAGACCTACCTCAAGGCCTACGCGGCGTTCGCGTCCTTCGCCAAGGGCACGAACCTCAAGGCCTGGCTGTACCGGATCCTGACCAACACCTACATCAACGGCTACCGCAAGCGGCAGCGCCAGCCGCAGCAGTCGCCGACCGAGGAGATCACCGACTGGCAGCTCGCCCGGGCCGAGAGCCACACCTCGACCGGGCTGCGCTCGGCCGAGATCGAGGCCATGGACCGGCTGCCGGACAACGACGTCAAGGACGCCCTGCAGCAGCTGCCGGAGGACTTCCGGCTGGCCGTGTACCTCGCCGACGTCGAGGGGTTCGCATACAAGGAGATCGCGGAGATAATGCACACGCCGATCGGCACGGTGATGTCCCGACTTCACCGCGGCCGTCGGCAGCTTCGTGACCTGCTGGCCGGGGTCGCGCGGGATCGTGGGTTCCTGCGCTCGACCGAGCAAGAGGTGACCGGATCGTGAGCTGCGGCAAACCACATGAGACCGACTGCTCCGAGGTGTTGGCGGAAGTGTGGCTCTTCCTCGACCACGAGTGCGACGGCGAGCGTCGCCAGCTGCTCGAGAAACACCTGGAGGAGTGCAGTCCCTGCCTCGAGCAGTTCGGCATCGAGGAGCACCTGAAGGTGTTGCTGGCCCGCAAGTGCGGCGGCGAGCACGCACCCGAGACGCTGAAGCAGCGGCTGCGCGAGAAGATCCGGAAGACGGTGGTCGAGGAGGCGGGCGTCGCCGGACCGGACAGACCGTCGACTCCGATGAGCGCCGACTAGCTTGTCCACCCTCTCCGACCTCCTCGCGGAGCACACGAAGCTCTCCGGCGGCGAGGTCGACCACCTGCAGATGGTGGTCGCCGAGTGGCAGCTGCTGTCCGACCTGTCGTTCGCCGACCTGCTCATGTGGGTGCCGGTCGGGGAGCCACCCACCCCGGCCGCGACCGACGTGGAGTTCCTGTGCGTGGCGCAGGCCCGGGCCACGACCGCGCCGACCGCGCACCCCGAGGACGTCGTGGGGAGCACGGTCGCGGCGGCCGACCACCCGCAGCTGCGCCGGGCGATGGCCGAGCGGCGGATCTGCCGCGAGGAGGACCCGCGCTGGTACCAGGGCGTGCCGGTGCGCCGCGAGGCGATCCCGGTGACCTTCGACGAGCGGGTGGTCGCGGTGCTGTCGCGGGAGACGGACCTCGCGGTGCCGCGGGTGCCGAGCTCGCTGGAGATCGCGTACCTGGGCATCGCCGCGGACCTGTGCCAGATGGTGGTCGACGGCAGCTTCCCGACCTCCGAGCCGGCCGCGGACGTGCACACGAGCCCGCGCGTGGGCGACGGCCTGGTCAGGCTGGACAACACCGGAACCGTGGTGTTCGCGTCGCCGAACGCGCAGTCGGCCTACCACCGGATGGGGCACGCGGCTGAGCTCGTCGGGGTGCGGATTGCGCCGCTGACCCGTGGGCTGATCGCGGATCCCTTCGACGCCACGGAGATCGCCCAGCGCATTCTGGCCGCTTTGGACGGTCAGCCGAGCATGCGCGCGGAGGCGGAGTCCCACCGCGGCGCGGCAGTGCTGTTCCGTGCCCTGCCGTTGCGCCCGGCCGGGAAGGCGGCGGGCGCGCTGGTCCTGGTCCGCGACGTCACGGAGGTACGCCGCCGCGACCGCGCGCTGATGTCGAAGGACGCGACGATCCGCGAGATCCACCACCGCGTGAAGAACAACCTCCAGACGGTCGCCGCGTTGCTGCGTCTGCAGTCCCGCCGCACGGCGAGCGCGGAGGCCCGGGCGGCCCTGGGCGAGTCGGTCCGGCGGGTGGCCGCGATCGCGATGGTGCACGAGGCCCTGTCGACGTCGGTCGACGAGCGGGTGGACCTGAATTTGTTGGTGGACAAGGTGATCCCGGTCGTCGGCGACGTGGCGGTGGCGGAGAACCACGTCCGGGTCCGCCGCAGCGGCCAGTTCGGCGTCGTCGCGGCGGAGGTGGCCACGCCGCTGGTCATGGTGCTGACCGAGTTGGTGCAGAACGCCGTCGAGCACGCCTACCCGCCCGGCGTGTCCGGGGACGTCACGGTGTCCGCCGAACGCTCGGCCCGCTGGCTCGACGTCGTCGTGTCGGACGACGGGCGGGGGCTGCCGAAGGGTTTCTCGCTGGAGCGCTCCAACGGGCTGGGTCTGCAGATCGTGCGAACCCTGGTGGAGTCGGAGCTCCGCGGCTCGCTGTCGATGAGGAGCCGAACCCGCGGCGGAACCGAGGCGGTCCTACGCGTCCCCCTGTCCCACCGTCGCTGAGCACCGTCCAACCGGCACGGTACCGCGAAGAGGGACTGGTAGATCGTCTCGTGCGGCACCCGCAGCTCCGGCCGGTCGGGAACCTCGATCGCCAGCCTGGTCGAGATCCGCGCCGGTGACCACCACCGCTCGAGCCGCGTCCCGCACCCACTTCCGCAACTCCACATGAGTGGCCGGGGCGAGCCTGGACTGTCTGCGCCCGCCGCGCGATCGCCCGCACCCTCTCGTCCCGCACCAGACCGAGCGCGTTACCGATCACCCCGCAGCCTCGGCGAACCACCGCAACCCGGTCCGCGGCGACACACCCACCGCCCACAAGGCACGCATCACCACCCGCCCGCCCGAACCCCACCCCAGAACCGCACCTGCACAACGCGGCAAGGACAACCGGCCCACCACAAACACCACCTCATCAGAAGGGTGTCGCAACGACCCTTGGAATCCACCGACCCCCTCGCGGTTGTCCACAATGCGTCCGACTGTCCACAGATCCGCGAGCGCACACCGGAGTTGTCGGTCCTCGTCGGTACGCTGGTTGTCGGGGGCCGGAGGCCACGCCCGCCCAGCCGCCTGGGTTCCCTTGCCCCGCAACACAGTCCTACCCAACACGAAGGCCCGGCTTCCCTGATGGGAACCGGGCCCTGTGGCGTCTTCAGTTCAGGCGTTGCTGCTCGTCCGCGTACGAGCGGTGCGGCGCTTGAGCGCGCGTCGCTCGTCCTCGCTCATCCCGCCCCACACGCCCGCGTCCTGGCCGCTCTGCAGCGCCCAGGTCAGGCAGTTGGAAGCGACGGTGCAGCGGTGGCAAACGGCCTTCGCCTGGGCGACCTGCAATATTGCCGGACCGCTGGTCCCCACGGGAAAGAACAGCTCGGGGTCCTCGTCACGGCAGGCCGCGCGGTGGCGCCAGTCCATTTCTACTTGCTCCTCGCTTGGGCGCGTTCCGACGCGCCTCTGTCGTCATACCGGTCGTTTGGGGTGCTTGTGAATGCTTTCACGAACCAGCCATATGTCAAGGGTCCTTCATCAGCCAGTGCGTGAACTCACCCAAAAGATCGACGTCAAAGGCCTGCAACTGCGTCGAGTAACAATCAGGTCACAGCTGAGTCTCGTGGTTCACGACCGACCGTCGAGCATTTCCGACTATCTGGGACTACCCGACCACCGCGAGAGCATGCCTGATCGACCAAATTCGCACGCAGGTTCGCTCGCCGATGAGGTCGCCGTCGCATTGGACGCGGACCGGCTCGGGGCTCGCGATCGTCAGCATCGGGACGTCGTCGCGGCGGAACAGCCTGCCGCCGCGTTGCTCACCCGTGCGGCTGACCGCCTGGCGGAGGTGGCGCAGCACCGTCGGTAGACGAAGGCTGTGCAACGCGAAGACGCCGAGATCGGTGTCGAATCCGCAGCCGCGGTTGAGGTGGATCGGCCGCGCGCCGAGGTAAGTCCACGGGTCCGTGTTGGACACGAACACCAGCCGCAGTCCGGAGATCGGCTCCGCGCCGGGAATCTCGACGGTCAGCCGCGGCCTGCCGTGCGCCGGCTTCAGGTACTGCGTCACCGCGACCCGCGTGTACAGCGCGGGGCTCGCCCGCTTGCCCCGCTTGCGTTCCACCTCCGCGACGACGTCCGCGTCCCACCCGACGCCGGCGCTGAACGTGAACCACCGCGCGGCCTCCGGCCCGTCGGAGTCGACCCGGCCGAGGTTGACCCGGCGGTGGCGCTGGTCCTGCAGCGCGTGCAGCAGCTGGTGGGTCGCGTCCACCGGGTCGCGGGGCAGCCCGAGCGCGCGGGCGAAGACGTTGGCCGACCCGCCCGGCACGATGCCCAGCATCGGCAGCGTCTCCCGTGGGCCGCTCGAGAGCAGGCCGTTGACCACTTCGTTCACCGTGCCGTCGCCGCCGTGCGCGACGACCAGGTCCGCCCCGTCGTCCGCGGCCTGCGCGGCGGCGGCCATCGCGTGCCCGCGGTAGTCGGTCTCGACGACCTCGAGCTTGACCTCGCTGGCGAGCGCGTGCGCCAGCACGTCCCGGCCGGCCGCCGTGGTCGCGGTCGCCTTCGGGTTGACCACCAGGACTGCGCGCATGGTCGCAGCGTAGGCGAGTCCGGACGCGCCGGCGGACTACGATCTCAACCGACCCCACCGACCAGCCGACGAAGGATCCTCGCGTGCGCATCGCCTCCGACGCCCCGCCGACGATCCGTGGCGCCGGGATCCTCGTCGGCCTGCAGGGGCTCGCCGGCATCGGGTTCGCCGTGGCGCTGCTCGTACGCGCGTTCGGCGGCGCCTCCACGGCCGGCCACAACATCTTCGGCGAGGCCGGCTACTTCGTGGTGATCGGCGGCGGCGTGGTCGCAGTCGGGGTCGCGCTCGTTCTCGGCAAGCACTGGGCACGCAGCCCGGCCGTGGTCGTCGAGCTGCTGCTGATCGGTGTCGCTTGGTATGCGACTGGCCCGTCCGGGCGTCCCGGGATCGGGGTGCCGGTCGGCGTGCTGTGCGTGGTCGTGCTGTACCTGCTCTTCACGCTCCGGTCGCGCGAATGGTCGCTTGGCCTGGACGATGGTTCCGACGGTTCGGATGGCGAGGACGCCGGGCAAACCGGGCGCTGACCCGGAGAACCTCATTCCCGACTAACGGCGGGTAGTGGATCTACCTCGGAAGAGTGACCCTGACTGGGTTCCTTATCCCTGCTCCGCGGTGAGCGGCCGCGGATACGAGGTGGTTTGCAATGCGTCTTGTTCGTGTCGGGGCGGCCCTGTTGGGTGCGGCGGCAGTCGCACTCGGCATCACCATGGCGACGGGCGGCGCGTCCGCCGACCAGTCGGGTGACATCGGGCCGAAGATCATTGACGGCCGGTTCGCGGACAACGCCCCGTGGGCGGCCCGCTTGTTCGTGGACGGTCAGGAGAACTGCTCGGCGACGATCATCGCGCCGACGTGGATCCTGACCGCGGAGCACTGCGTGGCGAGCGCCGGCACCTATACGTTCAACATCGGAAGCCTGGACCAGACCCAGGGTGAGAGCGCCACCGGCGTGAACATCCACACCAACCCGGAGGCAGACATCGCGCTGGTCGAGCTCGACCACGCGGTGACCGCGACGTACTCGCCGCTCGGCACCGCGGACGCGGTCGACGTCGGCCAGACCGTGCAGGTCTACGGCTGGGGCGCCACGTGCACCGACCAGCCCGAGATCAACTGTCAGTCGCAGATGCTGAAGGTCGCGGACGTCGGCGTCAGCGACGTCGCGTGCGCGGACTACCGCGGCGGCACCGCGATCTGCGCGAACCGGATCGACGGCATCACCGCCGGCGGCGACTCCGGTGGCCCGATGTTCGCCACCAACCCGGTGGACGGCGGCTACTACCAGGTCGGCGTGGCCTCCACGAGCGACCGGCAGACGACCACGGCGTACACGAACATCACCCAGTACCGCGACTGGATCGCCAGCATCGCGGGAGTCTGACCGCCGCAGAGCCCGAACGCCGCGTCCGGTATCCCGGGCGCGGCGTTCGCCCTGTCAGCCCATCACAGGGCGTACGCGCCGAGGTCGCCACCGTTAGTGGGCGAAGGTCCAGCGGGTGGCGCCGTGTGGCTCGGCGCTGGCCACGCCGATGGCGGTGTGCAGGGTGAGGCGGTACAGGTGCCAGGGTGGTGGGCCCGCACTGGGCGCGCTGTACGGGGCCGTGAGTGCGTCGCCCTGCACCGAGGCCGGCCAGCCGCCCGCGCGGTACACGGCCGCCACACGCTCCAAAGTGGAGGAATCGGTGACCCGGCGGGCCTCGCCCTCGAGCACCAGGTCGATGCCGCGCAGGCGCACCGACACACTGCACGCCGGGTTCGCCGCCAGGTTGCGCGACCTGCGGGTGCCCGGACCGCCCTTGAAGTAGAGCGCCCCGTCCACCCAGGTGGCTCCGACACCCGCCGAGTGCGGCCGTCCATCGGGCCGTACGGTCGCCACGAAGAACGTCAGGTCGGCTCCGGGGGTGTCGGTGGCGAGGATGTCGCGCGGGCGGCTCCAGGGCAGCTCCGCGGACCCGTAGCGGTCGAGGTTGCGAGTCGAGATCGGTTCGTTTCTGGTGTCAGTCATACCTGTGCGTCGAGCGGGGTGGCCCCAATTCGACACCTGGACCCGACGATTTCGCCGCCGCGGCGGTTGCACCTTCGTGCACGACCCGCTCGTCGGGCTCATCGCGCGCGGCGGGATTCGTCCTCCCGCTCGTCGTCGAGCGGCCGGGGCGCCACCGGGTGTTCGACGAGCGCGAGAACCTTGCTGGCCATGAAACGTGCTGTGCGTACCGGGTTGCCGGTGCGGGTGACTTCCACGACCTCGACCACGCCGCGACCGATGCTGACCTCCACCCGCCGACCGGCCCGCGTCGCCACGACATCGTAGGTGCGGGTCGTGTCACCGGCGTCGACCACGATCTCGACCCGGTCGCCCTTCATGTTCGTCCTCCCGGCCACGCCGATGCGTACCGCCCACGTCAACCATACCGAACTCGCGTTCGATTGCAATCGCTGGAGTGAGTCAAACTGCGTTAGCGTGTGGCCTTTGGCGGACCCGGCTACCTTGCCTGGGAGGTCCTGACATGACCAGTAAGTTCACCGAGCTTGCGATCGACTGTGCCGATCCCAACGGTCTCGCCCGGTTCTGGTGCTCGGTCCTCGACTACGAGGTGCAAGACCAAGACGACGGAATTGTCACAATTGGCTCCCCTGTGGTGCCTGAAGGCAAGAACCGCCGTGGCCCGGTGCCACCGACGTTGACATTCGCGCGCGTGCCCGAGGGCAAGACCGTCAAGAACAGGCTCCACCTCGACGTCAACCCAACCGACAGGGAGCAAGACGAAGAGGTCCGTCGCCTGCTCGACCTAGGTGCTCGACACGTCGACGTCGGCCAAACCGGCGAGGAGAGCTGGGTCTGTCTTGCCGACCCAGAGGGGAACGAGTTCTGCGTCCTTGCGGGCCGCCGCCCCTGATCGTGGCCAGTCCACAGTGGACAAAGGAGGGAGTACCCCCTCCGCTCTCAACGTATAGCGCACTGGGGGGCTTGCGGCAAGACCCGGGTCGTGCCGCAGAATCCGCGGCCAAGGTCAGAACCCGCGGAAATGGGGTAGCGAAGTGCGTGTGTCGTTGTCGGCGCCCGGGTCGCGCGTGGACGCGAGGAAATGCCGTGCGGGGGATGGCCGGTGATGGACGCCGACGTGATCGTCGTGGGCGCCGGCCCGACCGGCCTGATGTTGGCCGGTGAGCTGCGCCTGGCCGGCGTGCGACCGCTGGTGCTGGAGCGGCAGCCGCACGCTCGAGAGGCCCCGAAGGCCAACGGTCTCAGCGGGCAGATCCTGCGACTGCTGCACTACCGAGGCCTGCTGGAACGATTCGAGGCGGCCGGCACCGATCCCCGCCCGGCTCCCGCATTCCCGTTCGGCGGTGTGGATCTGGACCTGAGACACCTGGCAGATTCCCCCCTGCACGCGCTGCGGCTCCCACAATCGCGACTCGAGGACGTGCTCGACGAACGCGCCCGCGAACTCGGCGCCGACCTACACCGCGGACACGAAATGGTCGGGTTGAGCCAGGACGACGCCACGGTGACCGCGGACGTGCGCGGCCCGGCCGGGCAGTACCGGGTGACCGCCCGATACCTGGTGGGCTGTGACGGCCCGCGCAGCCGGGTCCGTGACCGGGTCGGCATTCCGTTCCCCGGCACCACCTATCCAGAAGTCAACCGGTTCGGCCAGCTCACTGTCCCCGATTCGGTGACCAGGCTCGGCAACGGCGACCTCGACGTCACCGGACTGGGCAGGATCCGTGCGGGCTTCACGCGAACGGATCGTGGTGTCTTCGCGCTCGGGTCGCTCACCCCCGAGGTTCTGCTCGTCCTCACCACCGAAGAGGGGACAGGCGAATACGACGATGACGTACCGATGGGCCTGACCGAGTTCCAGGACAGCATCCGTCGCGTGCTCGGCGCGGATCTGCCCTTGGGAGAGCCGCTTCGGTTGTCGCGCTTCATCTTTCAGGCTCGACAGGCGCAGCGATATCGCGACGGGCGGATCCTGCTCGCCGGAGATGCGGCCCACCTGTTTCCCGCCACGGGCGTAGCACTCAACGCGGGCCTGCTCGACACGGTCAACCTTGCCTGGAAGCTGGCCGCCGCCGTCCACGGCTGGGCGCCGGCCGGCCTGCTGGACACGTATCACGACGAACGCCACCTCGCCGGCGCACGTGCCCTGCTGCACACCCAAGCTCAGGTGGCATTGAGGCGCGGACACGACGCGGCCGCCGAAGCGCTTCGGGAGGTCTTCCAGGAGCTGCTCGTCGACGAGCAGCCACTGCGCCGCCTCGGAGCCCTCGTGGCCGGCACCGACATCCGCTACCCCACACCCGGCTCCAACCACCACGCCATGACCGGCACCTTCGCGCCCGACCTCACCCTGCACACCGACCAGGCCACGACCAGCGTCGCGGAGCTCATGCACACCGCACGGCCCATCCTCCTCGACCTCGCCGACCGTGCGGACCTCCGCGAAACCGTCCGAGACTGGCAGCACCGCGTCGACGTCCACACCGCCGAAACCGATCATCGACCGGCCGACGCCCTACTGATCCGCCCGGACGCCCACATCGCCTGGGCCGCAACCATCGACGAACCCACCGACACCGCCGCGCTCGCGCTGCGAGACGCGCTCTCCGGCTGGTTCGGCACGCCCCTGGAAACGACGGTGCCGACCATCGATCGTGCCAGGACGAGATACAAAGGAACACGGAATCAGGAGACATCGGCGTACGTGGTCGCACTCGCTCAGCGGCATGATCGTGCACTGGTGGATCACTGGGCCACTCCTGGGCATCCCTCGACCGATGAGTTCGCCGCCAGCGGGAGCCGACCCAGCGTCAACGTCGAGGAGGTAGCGATGCGCAACGAGGCCATGGAGCAGTTGGACGTCCTGGTTGGATCGTGGCAGACGACGATGCGGAACGCGTGGTTCCTGGAGCCAGCCGACCGGGAGGTGGCAGGCTCGGCCACGGTCGAGTGGCTCGGCGACGCGTTCGTGGTCTTCCGCTGGACGATGGCGGGCGATGTCGGAAAGGCCACGAGTGAGATGGTCCTGGTTCTCGGTCGCAGTGACGCGCACGACGCCTACACGGCCCTCTACCACGACGAACGAGGTGTCTGCCGGGTCTTCGCCATGACATTCGACGGCTCGCGTTGGAACCTGAGTCGCGAGGACCCCGACATGTTCCAGCGGTTCATCGCTGACGTCGGGCCCGACCGGATCGCGGGTCGCTGGGAGGCGTCCGAGGATCACGGATCAACCTGGCGCAAGGACTTCGACCTCGTCTTCGAGCGGGCGTAGCAGCGCACTGGCACGAGGTTCCCGCTGCCGGTGCACCACCGCATCGAGTGCCGCTACCAGTACTGATGCCGCTTGCCATCGGTGTCGGCGACAAAGATGACCGCGTCAGCGCCGTCCAACTCCGCCGGGTTCAGCGGGAGGTGGCCGGGCACGATCGGTTCGCCCGCGCCGATCGACGGGGGAAGCGCGGCGCGCAGGGCCGGTGCCGGGAACAGGGCGCGCCGGGTGGTCGCCTCGGCGAGCACGCCCTGGAGGGTGCCCGGGTCGCTGGCGGGGTTGGCGTCGGTTGCCAGGAACACGTAGCGCTCGCCGAGGGTGAGCCCGACGAGCGCGCCGGCGCTTCCCCAGCTCACGTCCTCCTCGCCGACCGGCAGGTTGGACCGCGCGGGCCGGAGGTGCCCGTTGTGCGCGAACACCAGGCTTGGCCCGCGTCGCTGTTCCTGCGCAACGATCGCGAGCAGGTTCTCGGCCATCATCTCGGCGCGCAGGCTGGCCAAGGTCGCGATGCGATCGGGTGCGGGACTGGCCATGGCGGCGTGATAGCGCAGCAGGCCCTGGGCGGTCCGCGCGTGCGCGACGGCGTGGTCGTAGCCGGTCGGGTCGGCGGGGCGCAGGCCGGGTGCCGCGCGGCGCAGCGCGCTGGCGAGGTCGTCGGCGACGATGCGCAGGGCGCGAGCACGGTCGGAGTCGCCGATGGACGCTGCCGGGTCGAACATGGCCGCCTGGTTCGTCCAGTCCGCGTCCTCGCCGAGCAGCGCGTCGAGGTCGCGGACTGACTCTGGCCGCAGCGCGACGGGCAGGTAGTCGTCGACCGAGGACAGTGCGTGTCGCGGGCTCGGCGCACCGGCGGTCTCCACCGGCGCGTCGAAGCCGTGGAAGCGAACCCGGTCCTGCGGCGCGCGGTCGGCGTTGTGCGCGCGGAGCCATTCGACGAGTTCACGGTTGCCCGGCACGGCGCCGAACCCGTGGCTGAACCCGGTCGCGAGCACCGTGTCGACCTCCGCCGTCGCACCGCCCACGTAGTCGTCGACGTCGGACGCGGCAAGGATGTCGGTCTCCAGCACGATCGACCGGTACCCGCGTTCGACGAGGTGGCCGAGGACTTCGTTGCGCAGCAACGGGAAAGCCTCGATTCCGTGGGTCGGCTCGCCGAGGGCGAGCAGTGCGGGCGGCTCGGTCCGTGCGGCGAGCAGGTCGTCGAGGGCACGGCCCAGGCTTGCCGGGTCGTCGAGTTGGCGGCTGATCCCACGCAGTGCTGCGGCCGTGGACATGAACACCCCTTCCGAAAGGAACAGCCCTCGACAATATCGTTGAAGAATCGAGTGAGACTTCCACGACGCATACCTGGAATCGATAGATCGAAGCCTCAATCGGAGGTGCAAGCTGCGACCCATCGACCTCGCCCGTGAACACGGGTTGTCCGCACAGGCGGTCCGCAACTACGAGGACGCGGGCATCCTCCCGCCGACCGAGCGCAGCGAGACCGGCTACCGGCGTTACACGCCCCGGCACGCGCAGGCCCTGCGTGCCTTCCTCGCGTTGCGCCGTGGCCACCGACACCAGCAGGCGATGGAGATCATGCGCGCGACGAACCAGGGCGACACGGAGTCCGCCTACCGGCTCATCGACGCCGCGCACGTCGCGCTGCTCGCCGAACGTGAGACCCGCACCGAGTCCGCGACGGCCCTTGGCGGCCTGTCCACCACGACACCCAGGCCGGTCAATGGTCGACCGCTGACCGTGGGCGAGCTCGCGCGTCGGCTCGGCGTGCACCCGGCGACGCTGCGCGCCTGGGAGACCGTGGGCATCCTGTGCCCCGAACGCGACCGGGCAACCGGCTACCGCGAATACGGACCGGACTGTGTGCGCGACGCCGAGATCGCGCGGCAGCTGCGTCGAGGCGGGTACCCGCTGCGCCAGGTCGCGCAGTTCGTCGAGTCGCTGCGCGAGGCGGGCGGGGCGGACGCGTTGCGCGCCTTCCTCGACTCCTGGCAGGACCGGCTGACCACGCGCAGCCGCGACCTTCTCGCCGGCGCGGCCCAACTCGACGCCTACCTCATCCTGCTCGATCAGCCGTAGGTAACGGGGGCGGCTCCTCAATCGTTCGCGGCTGTTGCCTGGGTTTCGGCCAGTCGGTTCAGGGCTGCCCCGGTGAGCCGGTACACGGTCCATTCGTCCATCGCGATCGCGCCGAGCGACTCGTAGAAGCCGATGGCGGGCTCGTTCCAGTCCAGGACCCACCACTCCAGCCGCAGGTATCCCCGCGCGACGCACTCCTCGGCGAGCGTGGTCAGCAGCGCCTTGCCCAGCCCGGCGCCGCGTGCGGCCGGCCGGACGTAGAGGTCCTCCAGGTAGATGCCGTGCGTGCCGTGCCAGGTGGAGAAGTTCCTGAACCACAGCGCGCAGCCGACGACCTCCCCGTCGAGTTCGGCGACGTGGGCGAACAGTGCGGGAGACTCGCGGAACAGCGCGGTGCGCAGCTGATCGGCGGTGAGGTGGCATTCGTCCGCGGCGCGCTCGTACTCCGCGAGCTCGTGCACCAGGCCGACCACGGCGTCCACATCGGACTCACGAACGCGCCGTACCCGCGGATCTGGCATGCCGCCCCCTCAGTCCAGTACCGGTGGCACGTTCAGCCGCGTGACCTGGGGCGTGCCGCGCTCGTCCCCGAGTACCGAGATCGCGGCCGCCTCGAGTCCGAAGTGGACGCCTGACTCCGGGTCGAGGCCGAGCCAGGTCGCGATCAGCACGCGGCTGAAGTGCCCGTGCCCCACCAGGATGACGTCGCCGTCGGGCAGCGCCGCGCGGACTCGCTCGACGACCCGCGCAGCGCGGGCGCCCACCTGCGTCGCCGTCTCGCCGCCCGGGCAGGGATGCGTCCACACCGTCCAGCCGGGCACGGTCTCGCGGATCCGCGGCGTCGACAGGCCCTCGTACTCGCCGTAGTCCCACTCGGCGAGGTCCTCGGTGACGAGCTCGACGGTGAGCCCGGCGAGGTCTGCCGTGCGCAGCGCCCGGACGCGCGGGCTCGCGGCCACCAGCGCGGGCCGTTCGCCGCCGCGCATGGTGCCGAGCAGATGCCCGGCGT
>NZ_JBOHGB010000180.1:0-13573 GCF_050699935.1 Actinophytocola sp. | reverse complement strand
GGGTGCGGGCCCGCCGCGGCACCTGCCGCGCGCTCGCCCACGCCCTGGGCGGCGACATCGACCGGGCGTGCGTGGCGGCTCGCGAGGTGCTCGACGACGCCGCCCGGGTCGACTCGGCCACCATCCGGCTCGACCTGCGCGAGCTCGCCCGGACGCTGTCGCGCTGGCGCACCCACGACGACGTGCGCGAGCTCTACCCGGACCTCCTCACGAACCTGCGCGCGCGGTAGCGCACCCGCAGCTCAGCTCGCTCAGCTCGCGGCGTACCCGATCGGCGTCCGGGAGCCCCAGCCGCGCGTAGCCGGCGAGCGCGTCCCGCCAGTGCGGGGTGGCCGGGTCGTGATCGCCGAGCTCGTGCAGCAGCGTGCCGATGCGGTGGTTCGCGCGGGCCGCCTGCGCCAGCTCCGCGATGCCGGCGGCCAGGTCGAGCGCGGCGCGGTAGGCGTGCAGCGCCGCGCGGTCGTCGCCGCCGGCCCGTGCGGTCTCGCCGCGGTCCAGGTACAGCTGGGTCCGCAGGTTCGGGTCGACGACGAGGTCCGCCACCTCGCGCGCTCGCAGCTGGTGGCGCGCGGCTTCGTCGAGCCGGCCGGCGCGGCGGTGGGCGTTGCCGAGGTTGTTGAGCGCGTACGCCTCCACCGCCCGCTCGCCGATCGACACCGCGAGCTCGCGGGCTTCGGCGTGCTCGGCCAGCGCCTCCTCGACCCGGCCGAGTCGCCGGTGCACGACGCCGAGGTTGTCCAGCGCGTGCGCCAGCCGCCGGGTGTGCTCGATCTTGCGGAGCAGGCGCACGGCGTCCGCGTGCTGCCGCTCGGCTACGGCGAGCTTCCCCACCAGCTCGCTGAGACCGCCGAGGTTGTCCAGCGCGTGCGCCTGCCCCCGCTCGTCGCCGACGCGCTCGTAGCGGTCCAGCGCCGCGGCGAAGCACCGGGCCGCCTCGGCCAGGTCGCCCAGGTTGTGCGCGGCCGACGCGATCGCGGTCAGCGCGCCCGCCTCGCCCCGCGGGTCGGCGAGCCCCTCCCACAGCGGCAGCGCCTCGGCCGCCAGTGACCTGGCCTCGGCCGCCGCGCCGGAGCGCCGCCGGGCGATGGACAGGCGCAGTAGCACCTCGGCCAGCGCGCGCGGGTTTTCCTTGTCCCGCAGGACTTCCCGGGCACGCAGCAGCGTCTCGGACCAGTCGCGCTGGTGGCCACCGGTGTAGAAGTAGCGCCACAGCAGCAATGCGAGCTTCCACGCGTGCCCGGGATGGTCGTGGTCGGCGGCGTAGTCGATGGCGGCGACGAGGTTTCGGTGCTCGTCGTCGAGCCAGCTGGCGGCCGCGTCCCGGTCGGCGAACTGCACCGCGGCCGCAGGCACGACGTCGACCCGGGGCCGGCGGTCGTGGTCGCAGGGGAACAGCACGGCCATCGCGGCGGCGGTCGAGGCCAGGTAGAAGTCCAGCAGCCGCTCGACGGCCTCGCCGGTGGGCACGGGCAGCGAGGAGGTGGCGTAGTCGCGCAGCGGGTCGAGCATGTGGAACCGCTCCGGCGCGGTCTCCTCCAGCAGGCTCACCCGGTGCAGGTCCGCCAGCAGCCCACGGGCCCGGGAGACCGGCGCCGAGATCAACGCGGCAGCGCCCGGTGCGGACAGGTCCGGCCCGGGAACCAGGGCGAACAGCCGGAACAGCTCCTGCTGCGGCGCGGTCAGCTGCTGGTAGGACACCGTGCACGCGACGGTCGCCGCGTCGGAGAACGCGCTGTGCGAGCTGAGCGGGGACGCCGAGCGCAGCAGGGCGACGAGGTGGGCGAGCGGCCAGCGCAGGTGCCGGCGGAATCGCGCGGCCACCAGGTGGATCAGCAGTGGCACTCGCCCGCAGCGGGCGACGACCTCGCGGATCTCGTCCACCCGCTCGCGCACCCGGTCGGCGGTCACGAGCGTGCGGAACAGCTCCACCGCCTCCTCGGCGGGCAGCGGCTCCAGGTGCACGTGGTCGCTGCCGGCGAGCCCGCCCAGCTCGCGGCTGGTCACCAGCGCGAGGCAGCCGGCGACGCCGGGCAGCAGCGGCTCGACCTGCTCCTCGGAGGCCGCGTTGTCCAGCACCACAAGGGTTCTGGTGTCCTCGAGCTTCGAGAGGTACAGCTCCGAGCGTGCCCGCGTGGACGGCGGGATCGCCTCCGGCGGCACCCCGAGATCGCCGAGTAGCCGCTCCAGCGCGACGGCCGGGTCGGTGGGGGACACGTTCGGGGTGAACCCGCCCAGCTCGACGAACAGCCGCCCAGCCGGAAACTCCTTCGCCAGCAGGTGTGCCGCGTGCACGGCGAGCGCGGTCTTGCCGACACCGGGCATGCCGGAGATCCACAGCACCGCCGGCCCCTCGCGCGCCGCCCGTGCGGCCTCGTCCACCGCGGCCAGCTCGTCGCGCCGCCCGGTGAACCGCGCCAGCCGCGTCGGTAAGGACGAGACGCGTTCGCCGTACTGCGCGACCCACGCCATGTCGCGTAGCTCGCGGGCGGTCTCCATGCCGAACTCCTCCAGCGCGTCGCGCGTCTGGTGGAACACCTCGACCGCGCGCACCTGGTCGCCGTTCGCGATCAGCGCGCGCATGAGCGTCGCCGCGAGCCGCTGCTGGCTGCGGTCCTCCTCCCACACCGGACGCAGGCGGTCGCGCATCTCCCGGTGACGGCCGGCCGCCAGCTCGAGACTCGCGAGGTCGACCAGGGTGTCCACCCGGGCGTCCTCCGACGGCGCTACGGCCGGCCCGCCGACCCGGTCGATGTCGAGGTCGGACAGGAACCGCCCGCGCCACAGATCCAGCGCCTCGGTGAACAAGCGCGCCGCCTCGGCCTTGTCCGCGCTCCGCCGCGCCCGCGCGCACAACCGCTCGAACCGCACCGTGTCGATCTGTTCCTTGTCGACTCGCAACACGTAGCCGGTGGGTGTCTTGTCGATGCGAACCTCGGTCATCCCGGCGTCCCGGAAGACTTTCCGCAACCGCGCCACATAACTCGTGATCAGGTCCGACTTCGGCTGCCCCTGACCCATCCACACGTATTCCTGGAGGTATTCCCGGGACACCGCGTGGTTCGCGTTCAGCAGCAGGATCACCAGCACGTACCGCTGCTGCAGATCACCCGGATCCACCTGCGCGCCGTCCTGCCAGACCTCGAACGGCCCGAGCAACCGAAACATCCCGTCTCCCGCGATGGCCCGCCGAAAGTCTTCCGGCTCCCCAGTGAATCGCATCGCCGAGCCTGTTTCGGATATATCGCCGGGGCTGTCAATGTTTAGTCCAGAGCTGGTGCGGGCGGGCGCGCCATCCTCCCGGGAGGAGGAGAAATGCCCGAGCAGATATTGCCGATCTACGTGGTGTGCGACCAGTCGTACTCGATGGCCGACCATCTCGACGCGCTGAACGACGGGCTGG
This sequence comes from Actinophytocola sp., assembly GCF_050699935.1. Classification (NCBI taxonomy): domain Bacteria; kingdom Bacillati; phylum Actinomycetota; class Actinomycetes; order Pseudonocardiales; family Pseudonocardiaceae; genus Actinophytocola; species Actinophytocola sp. Next base: position 10,173 of record NZ_JBOHGB010000180.1, on the reverse strand, counting down.
CGCAGCTGCACCGGGCGGTCGGCACGGATCCGGTCGTCGCGGACAAGACCCGGTTCTGCCTGATCGGTTTCTCGGGTTCCGCGCAGATCCTGCAACCGCTGTGCCGGCTCAGCGACGTCGTGCAGCTCGTCGCGCTCACCACGCGGGAGGGCACGAGCTTCGGCGAGGTCTTCACGCTGCTGCGCGCCACCATCGAGAAGGACATCGACCTGCTCAGGGCCGGCGCCCACCGCGTGTACCGGCCGGCCGTGTTCTTCCTGTCCGACGGCCACCCCACCGACCCGGCGAGCTGGCCGGCCGCCTACGACCGGCTGGTCGACCCGGAGTGGCCGGCCCGGCCCAACATCATCTCGTTCGGCATCGGCGACGCGGACGCGGCGACGATCGGCCGGATCGGCACCTTCCAGGCGTACCTGAGCCACGGCGGGGCCAGTCCCGCGTTGGCCCTGCACGGCTTCGCCCGCGCGCTCACCACGTCGGTGGTTCGGTCGGGCAGCACCGCGGACGGGGAGCTGGTTCTGCGGGTTCCGGGCCGGTTGGCCGGGTTCACCGCGCTGCGGATCGAGAACGTGCCGTGAGCGCGCCCGCGGGGCCGGGCATGGCCGGCGACGCGGAGCTCGCCGACCTCGGCGTCGTGGACCGGCTCGCCTATGGCGGGCACGGCGTGGTGTTCCGGCTGTCGCGGCCGGCCGGCCGGCTGCTGAAGCGCTACCACGACGACGTCGAGGTGCGGGCCGGCGAGCTGGGCCGGCTGATCGACCTGCCCGCGGGCATGACCACCGCCGACCGCCGGCTGGTCACGGCGACGACCGCGTGGCCGACGGGGCGGGTGTTCGACGACGGGCGGTGCGTCGGCCTGCTCATGCGGGAGGCGCCGGCGCGGTTCGCGACCAGGCTCGCGGGCCGGCGTTGCCTGCTGGAGCTGCAGTTCCTGCTCTACCCGCGGCGGGCGATGTGGGACGAGCTGGTGCTGCCTTCGGGTGCGCAGCGGTGCTGGCTCGCCGTGCACTACCTGCGGCTGTTCGACGTCCTGCATCGCAACCACGTGGTCCTCGCGGACGTGTCGATGCGCAACCTGCTGTGGACGTTGCGCGGCGGCCCGGCGGTGTTCGCGATCGACTGCGACGGCTTCCGGATCGCCGACCGGCCGCCGGCGGTGCGGTCCGCGGACACGGTCGGCTGGACGGATCCCGCGGCGCGGCCGAGGGAGGCGACGCTCGACTCCGACCGGTACAAGCTGGCGCTGGTCACGCTGCGGCTGCTGCTCGGCGAGCACGCGGTGACCCCGGAGGACGTGCGCTCGTCGCTGCCGCTGCGCGCGACGCTCGGGCCGGAGCTGAGCTCGCTGGCCGTCCGGGCCGCGCGGGCCGGTGCGCGGCCGCCGGCGGATTCCTGGCTGGCCGCGCTGACCGGGGGGAATGCGGATCCGGTTCGGTATGTGGGACGGAGTCGTGCTGGACGCGGAACTGTGGGCCGTTCCCGGCCCGTGCGGTGAATTCTTTCGTCGCCCGTGGACGGTGCGAGGTGGCTGCTGGGGGTGGCCACATCGCGCTTTTCGTTCGCGCCGCGGGGGTTTCCCGTTTCGTGTTCCGGTTGGCGGTGGGCAGTTCCTGTTCCACCGCACGTCACCTTGTAGAACATCGGGATGGGCGGCGATTTCCCGGTCGCGTTTCTGATGGGCGCCCCTTGCCGTCGTGACGAGCCGCCGGCGGAGGTGGTCAACCCCGAAGCCGCGCCTTGGCCCGGCGACGGTGGAACCGCTTGGTCAGCGCGAGCGCCACGACCACGCCCATGCCGATGAGCCGGGTGGCGTCGAGCGCCGGCACCCAGCGGACCGTGCCGTTCTCGATGACGAACGCGCCGGCCGGCCGCGCGAACAGGCCGAACCCGCCGCCCTCGCCGTGCGTCCCGCCGCTGCTCGTGCCGGTGTTCTTGCCGGGTTTCGTGTCGGTGCCCTCGCCGCCGCCCCCGCCGCCGAGGACCACGGCCGCCGGAATCACGGTCAACCCGTCCTTCTCGTAGGGCGGCGCGTAGACCACCGTGGCCCGCAGTGAGTCGCGCATCCTGCTGACCAGCTCGTCGATCGTCATGCGGACAGCTTGCCGGACCGGCGCGGGGTCCGTGACGTTTCGTCCTGCGGCGAAACTCTTGCCGCGGGGTGGTTCACACGCCAGGTTCGGGTCATGGCGGAAATCGATCCGCGCCTGTACGGGGCGCGCTGGGCGGAGGGCTACGACGAGTTCCACGCCGGGATGATGGACGACGACGGCGCCGTGGCGGCACTGGCCGAGCTGGCCGACGGCGGGCCGCTGCTGGAACTCGGCGTCGGCACCGGCCGGCTGGCGGTGCCGCTCGCGGAGAAGGGGTGCGAGGTCGTCGGCGTGGACGTCAGCGACGACATGCTGGCGCAGCTGAGGAAGAAGAGCGGCACGGTGCGGACGGTCGTCGGCGACATGACGACGGTTCGGGTGGCGGGGGAGTTCGCGGTGGCCTACGTCGCGTTCAACTCGATCCTCGTGCTGCCGACGCAGGAGGACCAGGTGCGGCTGTTCCGCAACGCGGCCGCGCACCTGCGGCCGGGCGGCCGGTTCGTGCTGGAGACGGTGGTCACGGTGAACACGAAGCCCGGCGACACGAGTCGCTTCCGGGTGGCGAAGGTGGAGACCGACCGCCTGACGGTGTCGGCCGCCACGATCGACCCGGTGACGCAGTTCTACAACGGCACATGGATCGTCTTCGAGCCGACCGGCACGAGGTTCTACCCGATCCACGGCCGCGGCGTGACCCACGCGGAGATGGACCTCATGGCTCAGCTCGCGGGCCTGGAACTCGAACACCGCTGGAGCGACTGGAAGGGCAGCGACTTCACCGCCGACTCGACCCTGCACATCTCGATCTACCGCAAACCCTGACCCCAACCGCCCCCGCCGCCCCCGCGCCAAGCTCACCCCTGCGCCAAGCCTGCCTCCGCGCGCCAAGCCCGCCCGGCCCCCGCGCCAAGCCCGACGCCGCGTGAAGCCCGCCCCTACGCAAAAGTCCGACCCGCGGCCACGCCTGACCCGCGCGCCAAACCTGCTCCGGGGGAGGCCCCGCCTCGCGCTCACCCCCCGAACGCCGAACCTGACCTGCGCCGAACCTGCTCCGGGGGAGCCCGCCTACGCGCCAAGCCCCCCGCAGGCCGAACCTGCCCTGGGAAAATCACACGCGCGCGTGCAGAACGCAAGAAACGAAAGCCCCACCCTGTCCCGGGGGCCACCCTCACGTGCCAGCCTACCGGCGCACCCCGACGAAAAGGGGTGGTCGTGGCCGGCTGTGGACAGCTCGCCCGGTTGTGGACAACCGAATGCACCTACCCTCGGGCGGAGTGCTCACCACGCTCGCCGTCGCCGGGCCAGGTGCGCACCCTGGTGAAGAACACGAACAGGCCGTCCTCGAAGGCCAGGGACGCCTCCTGGCACTGGCCGAGGCGGAACCGTGAGGCCGCAACGGTGAGGCCGGAACGACGAAGGAGGAGCATGCCGGCATGGCTGTGAGACAGACACGCCTGATCGGGCTGTTGGTGGCGGTGACGGCCGGTGTCGTCGGGGTCCTGGTCTGGTCGCCCACCGACACCCCCGCCGGCGACCCCGTGGCGGAGCGGCAACCGGCCACCTCGACCACGCCGACCACCAGGACCACGCCGGCCACCACGGACGCCCCCACCTCCGCGCCCGAACCACCGCCCACCCCGGAGGCCAGCTGCGCGCGGCTGATCGGGAAGCTGTCGCAGCGGGAGCGGGTCGCGCAGCTGCTCATGGTCGGCGTGGACCCGAGCTCGCCGGACTCCGCGGTCCAGGTCGCCGGCGACGAGGGGGTCGGCGGGATCTTCATCGGCGGCACCGACCCCACGCTGCTCGTCGACGACCGGCTCGACGCCGTGCGGAAGGCGGCGAAGGTGCCGATCGCCATCAGCGTCGACGAGGAGGGCGGGCGCGTGCAGCGCGTCGAGGACCTCGACGGCGACGTGCCGAGCGCCCGGGAGATGGCGAAGAGCATGACGGTCGCCGAGGTGCACAAGCTCGCCCGGGACCGCGGCGCGGCACTGCACGCCCGCGGCGTCACCGTCGACTTCGCGCCCGTCGTCGACGTCACCACCCAGCGCGACGACGACGTGATCGGCGACCGCGCGTTCGGCTCCGACCCCGCGGTGGTGACCAGGTACGCGGGTGCGTTCGCCCGAGGGCTGCGGGAGTCCGGCGTGCTGCCGGTCATCAAGCACTTCCCCGGCCACGGCCGCGCGTCCGGCGACTCGCACACCGGCGCGGCGCGGACACCCGCCCTCGCCGACCTGCGCCGGGTCGACCTGCTGCCCTACCACCGGCTGCTGGGCTCCCAGCGGGTCGCCGTGATGGTCGGGCACATGGCGGTCCCGGGCCTGACCGGAAACGTGCCGGCGACGCTGAGCCCGGCCACCTACCGCCTGCTGCGCGGCGAGTTCTCCTTCGACGACATCGCGATCACCGACGACCTCGGCGGCATGCAGGCGGTGTCCAGCCGCTACCCGCTGCCCAAGGCCGTGCTGGCCGCGCTCACCGCCGGCGCGGACGTCGCGTTCTGGTCATCCGGCGAGCAGCACCTCGACGAGGTGCTCGACACGCTGGAGCGGGCGGTCGCCGACCGCACCCTGCCGGCCACCCGGGTGACCGACTCCCTCACCCGCGTCCTGCGCGCGAAGGGCGCCTGCCGCCGATAGCGCCCTCGGCTACCCGTGTGCGCGCTCGTCGCTGCGGGCAGGATGGCGGGCGGGGTGGCGGGCGTGGGTCCAGCTGTGCAGGTTGGCCGGCGGGTACCAGGCCGGCTGGGTCGTCGCGAGCTGGCGGTGCACCGACAGCGCCCGGCCACAGTGCTCGAGCCACCCGTTCACCGGGGAGTCGGCCGCGTCCAGGGCCGACCACAGCGTCAGCTGCGCGGACAGCGAGTGCCGGAACGCCGACACCTCCGGCCGAGCCGTGCGGGTCAGGTCGGTCAGCGGGTGGCCGGCGCACTCGTGGCAGTCGCAGCGCCAGTACGGCGTCAGCCGGCTCACCGAGTCCAGCGGGTGGTGCCCCAGCAGCGGCGGCACGAACACCCGCAGCGCCGGGAAGCCCACCGCGCCGCGCCGGGTCCGTGGCGGAATGCGGCGCAGGCGCGTCGTCGTGCCGATCGCGGCCGCGTGCGTGCCGTGCGCGAGCGCGCCCAGTGCCGAGATGTCCGACCGCAGCAGGATCACCGGCACCGGCACCGCCAGTAGCGACACGAACCCGCGCGCCACGTACCGGACGCCGAACGGGTCCTTCGCGTGCTCGATCGCCACCGCGACTGGCACCCCGTGTTGCTCGATCTCCTCGGCCAGGCCGTCCACCGAGTGCTCGAACCACCGCGCGGCCAGCGGCAGCATCGCGGCCGTCGGACCCGGCCGGTCCCTGGCGTCGGCGAGGATGCGGCGCAGGCCGTGCCAGTCGTGCGGGGCGAGGTAGCCCGAGTCGGTCAGTGCGACCAGGCCGAGCTCGTGCTGCTCGGCTGCCCACGACTCGCGGGTGCCCGCGCCGGCCGGCGCGCGGCGGCGGCCCGAGTAGCGGTTGGCGTCGCAGAGGATGGGGCCGGTGAAACCGTGTGCGCGCAACGCCTCCACGGTCGGGCGCGGCATGCGACCGGTCAGCACCAGACCCGTGCCGTGCGCGCTCGCCACCCGCGCCGCGTTCTTGGCCTGCCCCGGCCGGCACTGCACCAGCAGCCGACCCGATAAGTCACCCAGCGTGTCCCCGACCATGCTCATAACCGTGCAGCCTGGTGTTTCCCGCTGTCACGGGGTCTCAGCCGAATGCCGAGCGGCACCGACCGGATGGTTGAGGACCTCGTCGCCCTGCGCATACACCACCTGTTCCACGGTGGCAATCATACACAGTCAGCGTGTGATCGACTACGCTTTGTGTTCGACGTGCTGTCCCGTACGATCAGGTCCGTGGCCAGCTCGACCCGCGGGCTGTCCGGTTGCTCGCCCCGCGCGAGCCGCAGCACGGTCCGCGCGGCCAGCATCCCCATCTCGGTCAGCGGCTGGCGCACAGTCGTCAGCGGCGGCGAGGACCAGCGTGCCTCGGGCAGGTCGTCGAAGCCCACCACGCTCACGTCGTCGGGCACCCGCAGCCCACGCCGACGCAGCGCCTCGTAGACCCGACGCCGCTGTTCCCGTTCGGCCACGGTCTGTCCTATTCGGACTTCACCTGGTCCGCCGTGTCCTCGTCGGCCGCCGAGATCGGCACGGAAGGCGAGGTCACCGTGTCGGTCACGGTCACCAACACCGGGTCGCGGGCCGGGGCCGAGGTGGTCCAGCTGTACCTGCACGACCCGGTGGCGCAGGTGACGCGGCCGGTGGTGCGGCTGATCGGGTACGCGAAGGTACGGCTCGGCCCGCGTCTCGTTCGAGGTGCCGGCGGCCGCCACGGCGTTCACCGGTCGGGCCGGCCGCCGGGTGGTGGAGCCCGGCTCGGTCGAGCTGCGGCTGGCGGCGTCGAGCGCGGAGGTGCGGGAGACCGTGCCGCTGCGGCTGGTGGGCCCGGAAGTTCCGGTCGGGCCGGGCCGGTTCGCGACGGTCGCCGTTACCGTGGGATGACTGGGCCGCGCGGCTCGGGACGGCCTCCGGCCCCCGGGATCCAGCGTACCGACGGGGGGTGACGAATCCGGTGGCCGAGCGCGGATCTGTGGACAGCCACCCGACATGTGGACAACCTCTCGGGGGTCCCCTGGTTTCCAGCCTACCGGCGGACACCGACGAGAACGGCGCGCGTTCGCGGATCTGTGGACGGCCGCGCCAGTTGTGGACAACCGCGAGGGGGTCCCCTGTTTTCCAGCCTAGCCAAGGGGACTGACGGTTTCGGGGATGGCCGGCCCGGGGGTGTGGGGCCGTGATCCGGAAGGTGGGCAGGGTGGCGCGGACCTTCGAGAGCGCGATCGTCGGCACCGGCGTGATCGCCGGCTTCCACGCGGCGAGCATCGAGCGGCTCGGCCGGTCCCGGATCGTCGCGGCGGCGGACGTCGACGCGGGCGCGCTGGAGGCGTTCGGGGAGAAGTGGTCGGTGCCGCGGCGCTACCCGGACCTCGACGCGCTGCTCGCGGCGGAGTCGCCCGACCTCGTCCACCTGTGCACGCCACCCGCCCTGCACGCGCCGCAGGCGGTCGCCGTGCTGCGCCGGGGGTTTTCGGTGCTGTGCGAGAAGCCGCCCGTGCGCAGCCTCGCCGAGCTCGACACGATCGAGTCCGCGGCGTCGGCCGGTGGGGCGCACTTCGCGACGGTCTTCCAGCACCGGTTCGGCAGCGGCGCGGCGCGGCTGCGCGGGCTCGTGGGCGACCCCCGGCTCGGCCGGCCGGCCGCGGTCGTGTGCCACACGCTGTGGTTCCGCCCGGACGACTACTTCGCCGTGCCGTGGCGCGGCGGGTTCGACGTCGAGGGCGGCGGGCCGACGATGGGGCACGGGATCCACCAGTTCGACCTGCTGTTGTCGATCATGGGGGAGTGGCGCGAGGTGGTGGCGGTGGCCGTGCGCCAGGCGAAGCCGACGCGCACCGAGGACTTGTCGTGCGCGCTCGTGACCTTCGCGAACGGCGCGGTCGGCACGGTCGTGAACAGCCTCGTGTCGCCACGGGAGGCCAGCTACCTGCGGTTCGACTTCGAGCACGCGACGGTCGAGCTGGACCACGTGTACGGCTACGGCGACGAGGACTGGACGGTCACGCCCGCACCGGGGCACGAGGGTCCGGTCGGCGAGGCGTGGGCGGTGGGTCCGGCCGGGGTGCGCAGCGGGCACGACGCGCAGCTCGCGGCCGTGCTCGACGCGCTGTCGGCCGGCATGCCGCCGCCGGTGCCGCTCGCGGACACCCGGCGGACGGTGGAGCTGATCGCGGCGATCTACGCGTCCGCGTTCACCGGCCGGCGGATCACGCGCGGCGAGCTGGGACCGGACTCGCCGTTCTACCACCGGATGGACGGGACGGGGGCGCCATGGGCGTGACGATCGGGTCGGACTCGTCGTCGTTGCGGGTGTCCTGCGACGGCACGGAGCTGGCGCGCTACGTGTTCGCCCCGGACGACGCCCAGCTCGAGTCCCCACGCCCGTACTTCCATCCACTTCGGACACTCGCGGGCGACGTGGTGTCGCTGTACCGCCCGCACGACCACGTGTGGCACAAGGGCATCGCGTGGTCGCTGCCGAACGTCAGCGATCGCACGGGTACGGCCAACTTCTGGGGCGGGCCGACGTACCGGCGCGGGCGGGGCTACGAGCAGCTGCCGAACAACGGGACGACGCGCCACCTGGCGTTCCCGTCGACGGGTTCCCCGGTCGCCGAGTCGCTGGCGTGGGAGACCGAGCAGGGCGAGCGCTGGTTCACCGAGTCGCGTGAGCTGTCGTTCGCTGTCACACCGGGCGCCTGGACGCTCGGCTTCGCGACCCGGCTCACGAACGTGTCGGGCCGGGAGATCGTGTTCGGCAGCCCGACCACCGAGGGCCGCGAGAACGCCGGCTACGGCGGCCTGTTCTGGCGCGGCCCGCGCTCGTTCACGGGTGGTCTGGTGCGCACCCCGTCGGCGGCGGGCGGCGACGAGCTGATGGGGGTGCGCGCCCCCTGGCTGGCGTACCGCGGCCGGCACGACGGCCACGGCCGGTACTCGACGCTGGTGTTCGTGGCGGAGTCCGCGGTCACGTGGTTCGTCCGCGCCACCCCGTTCGCGGCGGTGTGCCCGGCCCCGTTCTTCGACACGGAGGTCCCGCTCCCCGCGGGCGAGTCCCTGTCCTACCGCTACACGGTCGTGATCGCCGACGGCTCGCCGGACCCCGCCGACCTCGTGACGTCAGTCGGCTAGCTCCTCCAGGGCGCGCTGGGCGATGACGAAGGCCGCGTTCGCGGCCGGGACGCCCGCGTAGACCGACGTGTGCAGCAGGATCTCCGAGATCTCCGCCGGGGTCAGGCCGTTGCGGACCGCGGCGCGAACGTGCATCGCGAGCTCGTCGTGGCACCTCAGGGCGGTGAGGGCGGTCAGCGTGATCGCGCTGCGGGTGCGGCGGTCCAGGCCGGGGCGCGTCCACACCGAACCCCACGCCGCCTCGGTGATGTGGTGCTGGAACGGGCGGGTGAGGTCCGTCGTGGCGGCCACGGCGCGGTCGACGTGCTCGTCGCCCAGCACCGCGCGCCGGACCTCCATGCCGGCGGCGTGCCGCGAGCGCAGGTGGCCCAGCACCAGCGCGGTGAACTCCGCCGGGCGCTCCAGGTTGCCCAGGTGCGCCGCCCCGTCGACGATCTCCAGCCGGGCGTCGGGGATCTCCTCCGCGATGCGCCGGGCGTGGTCGGGCGGGGTGGCCTGGTCCTGCGCGCCGGCGATCACCAGCACCGGCGCGGCGACCGACCCCAGAGAGTCCACTATGGACATCGTCTGGATGGCGGTGCAACACGACGCGTAGCCCTCGGCGTCCTGCCCGCTGAACATCTCGTGCAGCCACGCCGCCAGCGCCGGGTTGGCCGCACGCCCGGCGGGGGTGAGCCAGCGGCCCACCGCGGCGTCGGCCAGACCGTCCAACCCGGACTCGCGGGCGGCGCGAGCCCGCTCGGTCCACATCGACACCGGGCCCAGCTCCGCCGACGTGCAGCACAGCACGAGCCGGTCCAGCCGCGCCGGGTGGTGTCGGGCCAGCCACATCCCGGTCATGCCGCCCAGCGACAGCCCCACCAGCGACACCCGCGCCAGCCTGAGCGAGTCCAGCAGCGCCACCAGGTCCTCGCCCAGCTCGTCGAGCGTGTACGGCCCGTCCGGCGCGGGCGAGCGGCCGTGCCCGCGCTGGTCGTAGCGCACCACCCGGAAGCCCGCCGCCACCAACGGCTCCACCTGCGGCTCCCACATCCGCAGGTCGGTCCCGAGCGCGCCGCCCAGCACCACCACCGGGCCGTCCGCGGGCCCAGCCACCTCGTGGTGCAGCTCCACCGTCATCGTCGTCGCTCCTTCTCCCGCTCGTACGCCGCCAGAGCGCGGGACACGAACTCGTCCGCCGCGCCGAGGTAGCCCGCCGGGTCCAGCAGCTCCGCCGCCTTCGCCCGGTCCAGGCGCAGCGCCGGGTGCGCGGCGAGCGCCGACGCGAGGTCGCCGCCGGCCCGCACGCACTCGGCGAC
>NZ_JBOHGB010000179.1:0-13685 GCF_050699935.1 Actinophytocola sp. | reverse complement strand
GCGAGCTCGGGCTGGACAACGACGCGGAGGCCGCCGAGCTGCTCGCGGCCCGCGCACACCTCGGCCGCGGGCGGGCGGACGATGCGGCCGCCCGCGTGCGCCGCCAGCCCGGCCGTCGGTCCACTGTGGACACCAGGTTGCAGCGGCACCTCGTCCAGGCCCGGATCGCGGCTGCCCGCGGCGACCGCCCCGCCACGTTCCGGCACGCCCGGGCCGGCCTGGACCTGCTCGGCGAGCACCGCAGCCACTTCGGCAGCATCGACCTGCAGACCGGCGTCACCACGCTCGGCGCCGAGCTCGCCCGCGCCGGCCTGGACGCCGCGCTGGCCGACGGCCGGGCGCCCACGGTGTTCCGCTGGCTCGAGCATTCCCGCGCGCAGGCGTTCCGCTCGCGCGCGGTGCACCCGCTGGACGACCCGGCCACCGCGGACGCCCTCGCCGAGCTGCGGCAGCGGTCCCGGGTGGCGCGGGCCAGCGAGCTCGAGGGCCGCCGCGACCCGGTGGCGATGCGCCGCTGCGCGGAGCTGGAGCGCCAGATCCGCGCCCGCAGCTGGCAGGCCAGCGGGACCGGCGAGAACCTGGCCGAGGCCTCGCTCGCCGAGGTCCGCGCCGAGCTCGCCGCCGCCGGTGCCGCGCTCGTCAGCCTGCTGACCGTCGGCGGGCGGATCCACGCGTTCCTGGCCACCGGCCGCACCACCCGCATCGTCGAGCTCGGTGACCTGGCGATCGCCGCCGAGGCCGCCACCCGGCTGCGCAGCGACCTGGACGTGCTGTGCGGGCGGGCCCTGCCGGCCGGCCTCGACGCCACGGTCCGGACCTCCGTGCGCCGCCAGCTCAGCGTGCTGACCGAGCACCTCATGACCCCGCTGCGCGGCCACCTCGGCGACGAGGACCTCGTCATCGTGCCGACCGGCCCGCTCTCCGGGATCCCGTGGACGCTGCTGCCCGACCTGCGCGGCCGCCCGGTGACCGTGTCCCCGTCGGCCACCGTCTGGTGCGGCGGCCGACGCACGCCCCGCCGACCCGACGCGGGGGAGCTGCTCGTGGCCGGCCCGAACCTCACGCACGCCGCCGACGAGGTCGGGCAGCTGTCCGGCATCTACCCGCGAGGCGAGACCCTGCTCGGCGAGGACGCGACGGTCGAGTCGGCGATGAAGGCGCTCGACGGGTGCGGCATCGCGCACTTCGCCACGCACGGCCACCACGAGCAGGACAGCGTGCTGTTCTCCCGACTCGACCTCGTCGACGGGCCGCTCATGGCCTACGACATCCACCGGCTCGACGCGGCACCCGAGCACGTGATCCTCTCCTCGTGCGACGTCGGCCGGTCGGTCGTGCGGGACGGCGACGAGATCCTCGGGTTCACCGCCGCCCTGCTCTACGGCGGCACGCGGACCGTCGTGTCGAGCGTCGCGCGGATGGACGACGAGGCGGCGGTCGGCGTGATGACCGCCTACCATCGCGGGCTGGCCGGCGGCGTGGCCCCGGCGCGGGCCCTGGCCGACGCCGCGCTCACCGAGCCGCTCACGCCGCTGGTCTGCTTCGGCAGCGGGTGACGTGCACGTTCGTCGGGGTGTCGGCGAAATTCCTCAGTCCGGACAAGGGATGGGGCGCGATCTCCCTCTCCCGAGCTCCCGGACGGCCGGATCTGGCAAGAAGGCGAAACGGGAAACAACGCCCGGGCACGCCGCACGTCTCTCCTTTCATCGAACCGCGAATGCGCGGTACGAATTCCGAGGGGAGTCGGTGAAAATGTTGCGAAGAATGGGAGTATTCGCCGCGGCGGTCGCCTTGGCGGCCGGGTTGACGCCGGTCGCGGTGGCGTCGGTGGCCTCGGCGGCGGGCCCGGCATCGGCGCCGTACTGCGGGATCACGTGGGGATCTCGCGACAAGACGGCTAATCCGAGCACATCGCCGCGATTGGTGAACGTCCGCGCCGGGCGTCACGATTGTTTCGACAGGCTGGTGTTGGACGTCCGTGGTGGAAATGTCACCGGATATTGGGTGCGGTATGTCGCGACCATGACCGAGGACGCGAGCGGGCGGGTCGTTCCCCTGCGCGGCGGGGCGAAGCTGTCGATCACCGCGCAGGCACCCGCGTACGACGCGGCGGGGCGGGCGACCTATCGCGTCGCGAACCGCGCTGAGTTGGTGAACGTGGCCGGGTTCCGGACCTTCCGCCAGGTGGCCTGGGCCGGTTCGTTCGAGGGCACGACATCCGTCGGGCTGGGTGTGCGGGCGCGGCTGCCGTTCCGGGTCTTCACGCTGCCCGGCCGGCTCGTCGTCGACGTGGCCCATCTCTGGTGATCGGGTTGCGGAATGGATACCGGGTATGCATACTCGGTATCCATGTCCATCAAGTACGGCCTGCTGGCCCTGCTCGAGCGCGAGCCGATGTACGGCTACCAGCTGCGCAGCGAGTTCGAGCGCTCCACCGGCGCCACCTGGCCCCTGAACATCGGGCAGGTCTACACGACCCTGTCCCGCCTGCACCGTGACGGCCTGGTCGAGGAGGTCGGCGACTCCGGAGCGTCCGCCGAGCAGGGCAAGGTCGTGTACCGGCTCACCGACCGCGGCCGCGCGGACCTCGTCCGCTGGTTCATCACGCCGGTCACCCAGGACGACCGGCCCCGCGACGAGCTGGCCATCAAGGTCGCGCTCGCGGTGACCACACCCGGCGTGGACGCGCGGGCCGTCGTACAGGCCCAGCGCACCGCGACCGTTCGCCACCTCCAGGAGCTCACCCGGCTCAAGGCCCGCGCGGACGGGGAGGACCTGGCCTGGCTGCTCGTGCTCGACTCGATGATCTTCCGCGCGGAGGCGGAGGTGCGCTGGCTCGACCACTCCGAGACGCGGCTCGCCCGCATGCCCCGGCCGTCGGGACGCGGCGCCGCGCGTACGGCGACGACCGAGCCGCAGATCCAGGAGGAGACCGAGACTCGTGAGGTGACCCCATGACCGAGTACGCGATCGAGCTGCGGGACGTCACCCGCGTGCACGGCAGCGGCGACGCCGCGGTGAACGCCCTGGACAGGGTGAGCCTCGCGGTACGCCCCGGTCAGCTGGTCGCGGTCATGGGCCCGTCCGGCTCGGGGAAGTCGACCCTGCTGCAGCTGGCCGGCGGCCTCGACGAGCCCGACGAGGGGTCGGTCCGCGTCGAGGGCGTCCGGCTCGGCGAGCTGACCCGCGCCGGGCTCGCCGCGCTGCGCCGCCGCAGCGTCGGCTACGTCTTCCAGGACCTCAACCTCATCCCGGCGCTGACCGCCGCGGAGAACGTGGCCCTGCCGCGTGAGCTCGACGGGGTGCGGGCCCGCCGGGCGCGGGCCGAGGCGCTGACCGCGCTGCGCGAGGTCGACATCGCGGACGTCGCCGACCGGTTCCCCGACGAGATGTCCGGCGGCCAGCAGCAGCGGGTGGCGATCGCCCGCGCGCTGGTCGGGCCGCGCCGGCTGCTGCTTGCCGACGAGCCGACCGGTGCGCTCGACTCCTACACCGGCGAGGCCGTGCTCAAGGTCATCCGCGCGCGCTGCGACGAGGGCGCGGCCGGGCTGCTGGTCACGCACGAGGCCCGGCACGCGGCGTGGGCCGACCAGATCGTCTTCCTGCGCGACGGCCGGGTCGTCGACGAGACCGGCGTGGCGCCCGCCCCGGACAGCCTGCTCGAGGGCGCGTCATGAGCCGTGGGTGGCGGCCGGCGCTGCGGATCGCGCGGCGGTCGATGTGGCGCCACCTCGGGCGGTCCGTGCTGATCGCGTCGCTCATCGCGGTGCCGATCGCCGGGGCGACCGTGATGGACGGCCTGCTGCAGACCATGACCAGCGCGGAGGCGAACGCGTACGACGCGATGGGCGACGCGGACGGCCAGGCGGAGGTCACCCAGTTCAGCACGCTGCCGGGCTGGCAGCCGGGGACCTACCCGGACACGACCGAGGAGGGAGACCGCGACCCGGCGGCAGTGGACCTGGCCGGCCTGCTGCCGCCGGGCTCGCGGGTCGTGCCCGAGCTCACCAGCTCCTCCCTCCGGCTGACCGAGGGCGACCGGATCGTGCGCACCCAGCTCGACGAGGTGGCGCTCGGCGACCCGCTCACGGCGCACCAGGCCCGGCTGGAGTCCGGCCGGCTGCCGGACGGGCCGGACGAGGTGCTGGTGACCGTGCCGCTCGCGGAACGCCTTGGTCTGCTCGACGGCGAGGTGCTGCGGCCCGGCGCGCGGGTCACCGGTGAGGGCGGGCCGTCCGTCGCGGTCACCGGGCTCGCGGTCGCGCCGCGCGCCATCGGCCGGGAGGCGGTCTTCGCGCGGCCGGGCGCGGCACTGGCCGACTCGCCGGGATCCACGCCGTTCTCCGAGGAGGCACCGTCGAGGTTCCTCGTCGACCTGCCGTCCGGCACGGACGTCGACGCGGTCTGGCCGGCGCTCGCCGCGGAGCACGGCGTCACACTGCTGCCGCGGACCGCGTACACCGAGCGGGATCGCTACCCGGCGATGTTGGGCTCCGACGACGTGCTGGAGACGACCGGGCCGGTCGCGCTGGTGGTCGGCTTCGGACTGCTCGAGGTGGTGCTGCTGGCCGGCGCCGCGTTCGCGGTCGGGGCTCGCCGGCAGGTTCGCGAGCTGGGCCTCATCGCGGCCAACGGCGGCACCGGCAAGCACGTCGGGCGCACGGTCCTGGCCCAGGGGCTGATCCTCGGCCTGCTCGGCGCGGTCGGGGGGCTGCTGCTCGGTGGCGTGGTGATCTTCGCGGCGTGGCCGCTGTGGGAGGGGCTCACCGGGCGGCTGGTCGACGGCTGGCGGTTCGGCTGGCCCGAGCTCACCGTGGCCGGCCTAGTGGGGATGCTGTCGGGGCTCGCCGCGGCGCTGCTGCCGGCGGTCGGCGCGTCCCGGCTGCGGCCGGTCGACGCGCTGGCGCAGCGCTTCCGCAGCACGTCGCTACGGGCCCGGCTGCCGGTGCTCGGGGTCGTCCTGCTGGCGGTGGGCGTCGTGGGCGTGCTCGGCTCGGGGATGCTGGCTCGCCGGGAGATCGAGGAGAACCTCGCCGTGCGGGAGCAGACCTACAACTACGTCCAGGCGGACCACACGCTGCCGACCATCGGCGTGCTGGTGGCCGGGCTGCTGGCGGTGGCCGGGATCATCATGATCACCTCCGGCCTGGTGGCCGCGCTCGCCCGCACCGGTGGCCGCCTGCCGCTGTCCGGCCGGCTGGCCCTGCGCGACGCGGGGCGGCACCGGCACCGGACCGTGCCGGCCGTCGCGGCGATCATGATCGTCGTGACCGGCTCGGTGACGATGGCGTTCTCGTTCGCCGCGGTCGCGGCCGGCGACCTGCGCAACCAGCCGGACAACACGATCATGGTCCGCCCCGATCCGTCGATCAACGCGGTCGGCGAGACACCGTCCGCCGAGGAGCGCCGCGACTTCGTGGAGGGAACCGGCGAGGTGGCCGCGGAGCTGCCCGAGTCGTCGGTGGTCGAGGTGCGGACCGTCCAGGACGAGGCCGGCTCCATGGTCGGCTTCGCTTCGGGCGGGTCGCCGACCTGCCCGTTCTCCGGGGTCGGCGTCGCGAGCCCCGAGGTCCTGGCGCTCGTCCTGGACGAGCGCCCGAACCCGGGCCTGCTGGCCGCACTGGACCGGGGCGAGGCCGTGGTGCTCGACGACTGCGTCATGGCGAACGGGACCGCTCGCACCGAGCCCTCCACCGAGGGTGCCGAGCCGGTCGTGCTGCCCGCACGGCACCAGCCACGCCCGGACGGCACGGCCTACTTCTCGCTGCCCGGCGCGTTCGTCTCTCCCGCGACGGCGCGGGCGCACGGCTGGACCGAGACCGTCGACATGGCGGCCGTGCCGCACTCGGCCTCGGCGAGCGCGGACGAGGTCGACGCGGCGATCACGAGCGCCGAGGACCACGGGTTCGACGTGTGGGAGCATTCCGAGACCGCGGACGAGCTCAACGTGGTCAACATGTCGCTCGCCGCCGGGGCCGGGCTCGTCACGCTGCTCGGGGTGGCCATCACGGTCGCGCTGTCGGTCGCGGAGAGCCGGGCCGACCTGGCGACGCTCGCGGCCATCGGCGCACAGCCCCGCCGCAGGCGCACGTTCGCGGGCGCGCAGGCGTTCGTCCTCAGTGGACTGGGCACCGTGCTCGGCGTGGCGCTCGGCGGGGTCCTCGGGTTCGCCGTGGGCCCGCTGTCGGGGCAGCTGGAGTTCGCGGTGCCGTGGTCGAACCTGGCCGTCACGGTCGCGGTCGTGCCGCTGCTCGCGGTCGCCGTCGCGATGGTGGCCACGCGCGCGAAGCTGCCGATGGTGCGCCGGGTGGACTAAGAGGCCGCTTACGGGACGAGGACGATTCGGCCCGACGCCACGCCGTCGGCCTGCCGCTGCCAGGCCGCGCCGGCGTCGGCCAGCGGCACGGTCTCGTGCGCGACCGCGAGCCGTCCGGCCACGGCCTGCTCGGCGACGTACGTGATCGCCTCCGCGCGACGGGCCGCCGTCAGCTCGGTGTTGGTGTACCCGAGCAGCCGCAGCGACTTGCTGCGCAGCGTCGACGAGTCGATCGGGCAGGTCTCGGCCGCCGAGCCGCCCAGGTTGACCAGCCGCCCGCCGGCCCGCAGCGTGCGGGCGGCGGCCGCGGCCGGCGCGCCGAACAGCGGGTCGAGCACCAGGTCCACCGGCCCGTCCGTGGCGGTGGCGAACCGGGCCGCGAGCTCGTCGACGTCCTCGGTGTCGAGCGCGACGACGGCGTCCGCGCCCGCCTTGGCCGCCCGTTCCCGCCCGTCCGGTGACCGCGCGCCCGCGACCACCCGGCGGGCGCCCGCACCCCGGGCCAGCTGGACGGCCGCCTGCCCGACGACGCCACCGGCGCCGAGCACGACCACCTGCTCGCCGGCCGCGAGCTCGCCGCGCCACGTGAGCGCCAGGTGCGCGGCGACCGCCGACAACCCCAGCGCGCCGACCGCGACCGGGTCCGCCCCGGCGGGCAGCTCGACGAGCTCGTCGGCCCGGGCCACCGCGACCGCGGCCATACTGCCGTCGCCCGGCGCGATCCCGGCCGAGGTCGGGAACCACACGGTCCGCCCGGCCACCCCGCCGACGACCGTGCCGACCCCCTGCACGCCGGGCACGTACGGCGTGGCCGGCACGCCGAAGTACGAGGTTCCGCTGGCGCACAACAGGTCCAGCGGCGTGATCGGCGCGGCCCGCACCTCGACCAGCACCTCGCCCGGGCCCGGCGCCGGCGCGGGCCGGTCGGTAACCACCGGCGGCCGGCCGGGCTCGATGATCTGTGCGGCGCGCGTCCGGTCGCTCGGGTGGCTCGTCGGGTGGCTCGTCATGTGGATATGTCCGGATAGGGCAGCGAGTTGTGCGCGAGCCGCCGGGCGTACTCGAGCTGGAAGCCGAGCCCCTCGTGGTCGCGCTCGAACATCGCGATGAACAACGTCAGCGTGAGGAACGGGTGCGCGCCCAGCTCGAACAGCCTCGGATAGTCGTGAGTGGACAGTGCGGCACGCTCGGTGTCGTCGAACGTCAGCCACGTCGACGCCTCAGTGCCGTGGCAGTTGAGGATCTTGTTGGCCTGCTCGGCCTCCCACCACGCGACCGTCCCTTGTGGATCATCTCGGTACCGCTCCACCAGCTCCGGGTCGCGGTCGACGGTGAACAGGAACTTGTCGAGGAGGTACTTGCTCACGACGCCTCCTCGCAGGCTCCGAGGCGCCGCTCGCGGTCGCCCTGTGACATTGGTTCGCTCGCAGGCTCGCTCACGACGCCTCCTCGCAGGCTCCGAGGCGCCGCTCGCGGTCGCCCTGTGACATTGGTTCGCTCGCAAGCTCGCTCACGAGCGGGCTCCGTTCGGGTACCAGGTGAAGTAGGCCTCCATCGTGTGGAACAGGTCGTAGGTGTCGACGTAGTCGGCCTTGCGGCCCTCGCCGGCGACGCCCATCATCAGCATGAAGTCCATGAACCCGTGGGTCGCGTTGCCCGGCAGGTGCAGGCTGTCCAGCGTCACCTCGCCGCAGCAGCCCTCGATGTCCCCGGTCGAGATCCACTCGACGGCCTTGCGGTCGAACTCCGGGTCCGGCCCGTGCGGCCCGAACTGGCGTGGCCCGCCCAGCTCGAGCGACAGGTGGCCGGTGCCGATGACCGCCACGCGCTGCTGGGACGGCCAGGACTCCACCAGCTCGCGGATCTTCCGTCCCAGTTGGACGAACCGAATCGGCCGGGGGAGTGGCGGGGCGAAGATGTTGGTATAGATGGGCACGATCGGGAGGTCGTTCTGTGGCCGCAGCGTGATGATCGGGCACGTGATCGAGTGGTCGATGCGCAGCTCGTTGGAGAACGCCAGGTCGAAGCCGGCGTCGATGCCCTCGCGCAGGAGGTAGGCCGACAGGTCCTCGTCGCCGCGCATCGTCATCCGCGGCAGGCCGAACTCGCGCTCCTCGTTGTACCAGTTGGCGTCGTAGAACGGTGCCTTGCCGACGAGGAACTGCGGCATGTTGTCCAGCCACAGCTGGTGAAAGTGGTCCGACCCGACCATCACCAGCACGTCGGGCCGGGCTCTCGTCAGCGTCTCCCGGAACGCCTCCACCTTGCGCACCCACTCGTCGGCGAAGGGCGGTCGGTCCTCGCCGGTCGAGGTGCTGGCCCGGTAGTAGAACGGATGATGGGTGGACGCGATGACCGCGACCAGCTCAGCCATGCCGACCTCCGTCGTTCGAGCCGTACGGTTCCGGGGGTACGGACGTGTTGTTCAGGTCCACCGACAGGAAGACGTCGTTCGCCACCGGGTTGCGCAGCTCCTCGGCGAGCTGGCCGATCAGCCCGGCCGTGCGGGCGAGCAATGCGAAGCCGCGCAACAGCTCCAGCGGCAGGCCGAGGTCGGCGAGAGCCGCCCCGCAAACCCCGGCACCGTTGAGCGGCAGCGTCCGGCCGAGCACCCGAGGGTGCACCCGGCCGATCGCCGCGAACAGCGACAGGTGCGGCCCCAGCAGGCCTTCCTCGCGGGCGATCTGGAACAGCCGCGGCGTGCGCGGGTCGACCTCCTTGTGCACGTGGTGGCCGAGGCCGGGGACGAACCGCTTCGCCTCCCGCTCCGCGGTCACGACCTCCAGCGCCAGCTCGTCCCACCCGGCAGCGTCCATCTGCACGTCCAGCGGCAGCTGCCGGCCGTCGAGCACGGCGTGCAGGAACCGCCCGCAGTCCTCGGTGACGCCGAGGAACCGCGAGCCGCCGCCGAGCAGGCCGGCCGCGAGCGCGCCCTGCACGGAGTCCGGCGCGGACAGGTAGGTCAGCCGCGTGACGATCGCGGTCGGCGTGAACCCGTGGTCGGCGAGCGCCGCGAGCACCGCCTCGAACACCCGCGTCTCACCTGGGGTCGGGCGCCGCTGCGTGGCGAGCCAGAACGCGAGCTCGCCGAAGCCGACCTCGCCCATCACGTCCGCGGCGAGATCCTTGCCCAGCAACGTGATGGCGTCGCGCGAGGACGCGCCGAGCGCGGTCGGGTACTCAGGCATCCTTGTCCCCCAGCCACTTCCGGAGCTCCACGCCGTGCTCGTCGAGCTCGGGCGGGGGCAGTGAGTACGACACCGGGGTCGCGGAGAACCGGATCGGGTGCCGCGTGGTCGGGACGGCCCGCCCGCCCGCGCCGACCTCGACGATCGGGTCGAGCTCGAACCGCTCCGCCATGGCGAACCCGCCGTCGATCGTGTTGATCGGTCCACAGGGGACACCGGCCTCGACGAGCAGGTCGAACCACTCGACGGCGCCGCGCTCGACGAGCCGATCGGTGAGCAGCGGGCGCAGCTGCTCGCGGTTCTCCGTGCGGTCGGCGTTGCTCGCGAAGCTGGGGTCGTCGGCGACCTCGGGGATGCCGAGCACCTCGCAGAGCCTGCGGAACTGGCTGTCGTTGGCGGCCGCGACGATCAGGTCGTTGTCCTTGGTGGGCAAGGGTTCGTAGGGGAACACGCTCGGGTGCGCGTTGCCCATCCGGTACGGCACGACCCCGCCCGCGGCGAACGCGGAGCTGTGGTTGACCAGCCCGGTCAGCGCGGAGGACAGCAGGTTCACCTCGACGTGCTGGCCCCGCCCGGTGGCGTCGCGGTGGCGCAGCGCGGCGAGGATGCCGATGACCGCGTGGTTGCCGGCCATCACGTCGAACACCGAGATCCCCGCGCGGTAGGGCGGCCCGTCCGGGTCGCCGGTGAGGCTCATCAGGCCCGAGATCGCCTGCACCATCAGGTCGTAGCCGGGCACGTGCCGGCCAGCGCCCGTCCCGAAGCCGGTGATCGAGGCGTAGATCAGGCCGGAGTTGTCCGCGCGCACGGAGTTGTAGTCCAGCCCGTACCTGTCCAGCCCGCCGGGCTTGAAGTTCTCGATCAACACGTCCGCCCGCCGCGCCAGCTCCCGACCCAGCTCCGCGTCGGCCTCGTCGCGCAGGTCCAGCGCGATCGACCGCTTGCCCCGGTTGATGCCCAGGTAGTAGGTCGACTCGCCGTCCCGCACGGGCGGCATCCAGGAGCGGGTGTCGTCGCCCTTCGGGCCCTCGACCTTTACGACGTCGGCACCCATGTCGGCGAGCAGCATCGTCGCGTACGGGCCGGCCAGGATCCGGGAGAAGTCGGCGACCAGGATCCCGTCGAGCGGACCAGTCAGCGTCCCCTGGTTCGCTTCGTTCGGTCGCTGACTCGCCGGCTTCCCTCCTGCGCTGCTCGGCGTTCGTTCCTGACGCCTGCGCTGCTCGTCAGTCCAGCCGGCGAACGCTCCCTCACTCTCGCTCACGAAGCCTCCGTCCGTATCGCGGACAGATGTCCGTCAAGGCGATCCTGCCACGTTCCGGACGAGCGTCAAGACGCCTCGGTGCGGGTCACGTGCGGCACGGCCGCCAGCCGGGCGAAGTCCGCGCTGATCTCGCCGGCCGCCTTCAGTAGCAGCGGCAGGTGGTGGCCGACCAGGTGCTCGACGGTCGTTTCGGCCGCATGCGTGTTGACGTTCAGCGCGGCGATGACCTTGCCCGAGCCGTCGCGCAGGGGAGCGGCGACCGAGCGGATGCCCAGCGCGAGCTGCTGGTCGGTGAGCGCCCACCCGCGAGCCCGGACCTCGCGCAACTCCGCGTCCTGCTCGGCGCGGTCGGGCTGCCAGCGCGCGGTGAGGCCCGACCGGGTGGGCTCGGCCAGCACCTGGTCGACCTCCTCCGGGCACAGCGCGGCGAGCAGGACCTTGCCCAGCGAGGTCTGCAGCGCGGGGAACCGGGTGCCGATCTGCACGGTGAGCCCCACGATCTTGGGCACCGCCACCCGCGCGACGTAGACGATGTCCGAGCCGTCGAGCTGGGCGATCGAGCACGACTCGTCGGTGGCCGCCGACAGCTCCTCCAGGTGCGGGCGGGCGACGTCCCACAGTCCCTGCGAGCGCACGTAGGACACGCCGAGGTCGAGCACCCGCGGGGTGAGGGCGAACCCGGGGCCCTCGGCGCGGACGAAGCCCAGGTCGTTGAGGGTCAGCAGGATCCGCCGCGCGGTCGGTCGGGCGAGCCCGGTGGCGGTCGCGACCTCGGCGAGCGTCATCACGGGCCGGCCCGGCTCGAAAGCGGTGATGACGTCGAGCCCGCGCGCGAGCGCCTCGATGAAGTCCGGCCCGGTGCCTTCCCGTGGCATGGCGCCTCCTCGTTGCTGGCGCAACCATTGACTTTTCCCGCAGCGCTCACCAGAGTAGCGAACGGACGACCGCATCGCGGACAACTGTCCGCATTCCCGCGTAGCAGCAGGTGAGGAGTTCACCGATGAACGACTTCGAACCGGGCAGACCTGTTCTCCTGCGCGGCGGCACGGTGCTGCCGATGGACGACGCACGCTCGGTGCTCCCCGGCACCGACGTCCTCGTCCTCGACGACCGGATCGCCGAGGTGGGACGTGACCTCGTGGCGCCCGAGGGAGCGGCGGTGGTCGACGCGTCCGACGGCATCGTGATGCCGGGGATGATCGACACCCACCGGCACATGTGGCAGACCGCGATGCGCGGCTACGGCGCGGACTGGACGCTGACCCAGTACTTCGTCTGGTACTACCTGGAGCACGGCAAGAACTTCCGCCCGCAGGACATCCACGCCGGCAACACGCTCGCGGCGATCGAGGCGCTGGACGCCGGCGTGACGACGTGCGTGGACTGGTCGCACGGCCTGCAGACCGTGGACCACGCGGACGCGGCGGTCGACGCGCTGCGGTCGGTGCCGGGCCGGTTCGTGCTGGCGTACGGCAACCTCCAGCAGCCGCCGGCGGTGTGGAGCGGCGCGCCCGAGTTCCGCGACTTCGTGAATCGCCGGATCACCGGTGACGACCTGCTGGGCTTCCAGCTGGCGTTCGACGTCACGGGCGACCCGTCGTTCCCGGAGAAGCCGGCGTTCGAGGTGGCGCGTGACCTCGGCGTCGCGGTCACCACGCACGCGGGGGTCTGGGGCGCGACGAGCGACGACGGCATCCGGCTCATGTACGACAACGGCTTCATGACGCCGTCGAACATCTACGTGCACTGCGCGTCGCTGTCCGCCGACTGCTACCACCGCATCGCGGCGACGGGCGGCGCGATCTCGGTGGCCACGGAGAGCGAGCAGAGCGCGGGGCAGGGCTATCCGCCCACGTGGGCGATCCGCGCGCACCGGATCCCGGTGTCGCTGTCGATGGACACGAGCGTGTGGTGGAGCGGCGACCTCTTCTCGGCGATGCGCTCCACGCTGGGCGCCGACCGCTCGCGCGAGCACCTGGAGGCGCAAGCGAAGGGCGACACGGTGACGCATTCGAGCCTGCGCGCGGACCAGGTCGTGGAGTGGGCGACCCGTGGCGGCGCCGCGGCGCTGGGCCGGTCGGACATCGGCTCGCTGGCGGTCGGCCGGAAGGCGGACGTCGTGCTGATCAAG
Organism: Actinophytocola sp.; assembly: GCF_050699935.1. Classification (NCBI taxonomy): domain Bacteria; kingdom Bacillati; phylum Actinomycetota; class Actinomycetes; order Pseudonocardiales; family Pseudonocardiaceae; genus Actinophytocola; species Actinophytocola sp. The sequence continues at coordinate 786 of NZ_JBOHGB010000179.1, read as the reverse complement.
AACGAGCACTCGCCGGTGTCGTTCCCGGTGCTGAACGTCTACGGCCACGTGGCGTTCCAGGCCCAGCGCGGCGACGTGCACACCGTGCTGGTGAACGGCCGGGTGGTCAAGCACGACGGCCGGCTGGTCGGCATCGACCTGGCCGCGGCCCGCCGGGAGGTCGAGGAGACCGTCGAGTACCTGAGGGCCACGCTGGGCGAGGAGGAGTGGCGCAAGGGCATGAACCCGGACATCCCCGAGTCGAAGGTCCTCGACAACCCGTACCAGTACACGGACTACCAGAGCTCGGCCACGAGAAGCGGCGCCACCGCCGAGGCCTGACCCACCCCGCGAGTCCAACGTTCCCGACCCGCGAGTCCAACGTTCCCGACCCGCGAGTCCAACACTCGGAACCCGCGAGTCCAACGTTCCCGACCCGCGAGTCCAACGTTCCCGACCCGCGAGTCCAACACTCGGAACCCGCGAGTCCAACGTTCCCGACCCGCGAGTCCAACGTTCCCGACCCGCGAGTCCAACGTTCCGGACCCGCGAGTCCAAGAGCGTTATTCAGAAGTCACCAGCCGAATCGGTAGTGCTCGAGGGTGGTGATGATGCGGATGAGGTTGGGGAGTTCGGTGAGGCGTCCGCGGTAGCCGGTGGCGAGGATTTTCCAGTTCTTTCAGTGGGCGATGGCCCGTTCGACCGCAGCGCGCAGTGTGGAGATGCTGCGGTTCCAGATCTCGGTGGAGGGATGGTGGTCGCGGCCAGGGGGTCGGCGTCGGGGTCGGATTACCCGGGTGCCTTGGT
>NZ_JBOHGB010000178.1:0-13840 GCF_050699935.1 Actinophytocola sp. | reverse complement strand
GAGCGCGCGGCCCTGGGTGCGCGCGGCACGCTCGGCGGCCCGGGCGTCCGGTAGCCGGCACAGCGCGGGGGTGAAGCGCTCGGCGAACGTGCCGAACCCGCTGCGCCGCAGGACCTCCCCCGGCGCCGGCAGGGTGAGCCGCCGCTCCTCGACGGTGAGCGGCGTGGCGGGGTCGGCGCAGGTCGGTGGTGTGGCTGGGGCGGCGGTGGCCGACACCGTGGAGACGAGTGTGGCGACGAGGCCGAGTAGGACCACGAACGACAAGCGGGCCAACGGTTTCACGGGAACTCCCTCGCTGGGCGAGCACAACTCGAAACACTCCTGACCAGGAGCGTTAGCGCACGTCGTCGGCCTGTTTCGAATTGTGCTCGGTTTCAGGGTTGTGGGAAACATACCGACCGAACGCGACGGAGGGACCCCTCGAACCTATGCCGTCCAGTGGGGTGGGCGGGTGATGGCAGGCGGGAGCGTGGTGGCGGCGTCGCCGCGGGCGGCGTTCACCTGGAACCGCGTGAGGTACAGGGCCGTGCCGAGGTCGGCGCCGCCGAGGTTCGCGCCCCGCAGGTCGGCCCCGATCACGTCGGCGAGGCGCAGGTCGGCGCCCTGGAGGTCGGCGCCGATGAGGTAGGCACCACGCAGGTTCGCCCCACGCAGGTCGGCGCCACGCAGGTCCCGGCCCATCAGGTCCGCCCCACGCAGCTCCTGGGCACGCGACCCGCGGATGAGCTCGCTCGCACGCCGCAGCCAGGTGTCGACCGCGCAGCGGTGGGCGTCGATGTCCAGTGCCGCGAGCGACTCCGCGTCCTGCCGGGTCAGCCGCTCCGTCTCGGCGAGGGAGTCGCGCAGCTCGTCGTGGACCGGGCCGGCCGCGGGGCGGGCCAGCGCCTCGGAGAGGTACCAGAGCAGCTCGTGCAGGTCCCGCATCACCGCGAACGCGGCGAACATCCGGCCGGCGGTGTCCGGGTGGGTGCGCCAGTCGCGGCCGCCGAACGTCTCCTGGGCCACCCGCTGACCGGCGCCGAAGCAGTCGTACACCGCGCAGCCGGGGAAGCCGTGCTCCCGCAGCCCGTCGTGGATGCCGCAGCGGAAGTCGGCGAGCAGGTTGACGCACGGCCGCCCGGCCGGCTTGTCGATCGCGAAGTCGGCCGAGGCGGCGAACGCGGGCGCGACGCAGCACAGCGCGAAGCAACGTGTGCAGTCGGCACGCAGGTCGGTCAACGGCTCGCCTCCTCGATCCCCGGCCCGCCACGGTAATCCGGTCGCGGCGGGGGACGGCGTCCGACTACTGTCCGCCGCGTGACATTCCGACTGTGACGTGACCGCTGGCGAGGCGTGGCCCGTGGCCCGCCGCCAGTGATGCGGGCCGGCTGGCGCCGTCCCGGGTCACGTCATGGGAGTCACACGTGCGATTCCGCCTGTTGGCGCGCACCGTGCGGGGCATCGAGCGGCTGGTGGCGGCCGAGGTCGCCGCGATCGGGCCGGGTGGAGCGGATCCGGCACCGCGAGGTCTGGTTCACCGCACCGCCGACGCCCGCCGTGCTGGACCTGCGCACCGCCGACGACGTCTTCCTCGTCGGCGCGGGCTTCTCCGGTGTCGGGCACACCCGCGCCGACCTGTCACGCGTGTCGCGGGCGGCCGCGAGGCTGCCGGTCGACCACCTGCTCGCGCTGCGCGAACGCTACGGCGGCCCGTCGGTGGGGCCGGGCGTCGAGGTCGTCGCCTCCTTCGTGGGCCGGCGGAACTACAGCCGCTACGACCTGGAGGACGCCGCCGGCGCGGCGCTGCCCGGCTACGTGTCCCGCCGCCACGGGCCACCGCCGCCCGGCGGCTCCTCGTGGCGGCTGAGCGTGGTGGGCGACGCGGCGGTCCTGGCGCTGCGGGTGGCGGGGCGGCCGCTGCACCGGCGGCCGTACCGGGAGCGGTCGGTCCCGGGGAGCCTGCACCCGCCGCTGGCGGCCGCGCTGGTGCGGCTGGCGGGCGTCACGCCGGGGATGAGTGTGGTGGATCCCTGCTGTGGCGCGGGCACGCTGCTGCTGGAGTCCCCGGGGCGCCGCCTCGGGGTCGACGCCTGCCCGGTGGCGCTCGGCTCCGCGCGGGCGAACGGCGTACCGGCGGTGACCCTGGCCGACGCCGGCCGGCTGCCCGTGGCGTCCGGGAGCGTGGACCGGGTGCTGGTCAACCCGCCGTGGGACCGCCAGGCATGCTCCCGGGCGAGCCTGGCGACCGACCCCGCGCGACTGTGGCGCTCGGTGCGCCGGGTGCTGCGGCCGGACGGTGCCGTGGCCGCGGTCATACCGGAACCGGACCTGCCCGGCCTGCGAGTGACCACGACCCTCCCGATCCGGATCGCCGGCCGGCCGGCACATCTGGTTCTCGGACGGCTCCCCGGCAGAAGGTGAGTAGCGGAAGTTGAGTAGTCGTACGGATCCAGCGCCCTGGTGCTCGTCGCGACACTCGGCGCATGGCCACAGCTGACCCGCTGCCCCGCATCGCCGACGCGCTGCGCGAGATGAGCGACCGCATCCAGGAGATCAGCACCGAACTCCGCACCCTGGAGCCGAGCTGGCGCACGCCCGGCGACCTGAGCACGCACTACGCCGAGCCGCGCCTCGCCCCCGAGCCGCGCGCCACCGCCCAGCCTCATCCGGCCGCCCAACCACACCCCGCCACCCAGCCACATCCGGCCCAGCCACATACGGCCACCCGGCAACATCCGGCCGCGGAGCCGAATCCGGTCGACCAAACACACCCCGCCACCCAGCCGCACGCGGCCGCTCAACCACACCCGGCCGCCACGCCGGATCCGGCGGCCGGGTCGCTGCCCGTCCCACCGATGCCGCCGCCACCCGCGCCGCCGTTCGGCGCCCAGCCCGGATTCCAGCCCGGACCGCAGCAGCAGATCCCCGCCTGGCCCCAACTCCCGCCACCACAACCACCCGCGCCCACCCCGAGTCTGTGGGAGCGCGCCACCCGCGACGGCGCCGGGAGCCGGATCCTCGCCTGGGCCGGCGGTGTCGTGACGCTCGCGGGTGTCGTGCTGCTGCTGATCCTCGCCGTCCAGCGGGGCTACCTCGGGCCGGTGCCCCGGGTCCTGCTCGGCGCCGGGCTCGGCCTCGCACTCGTCGGGATCGCGCCGCGGCTGCACCGCAGCCCGCACGCGCGCACCGGGGCCTACGCGATCGCGGCCACCGGGTTCGCCGTGCTGTACCTCGACGTCATCGCGGCCACCACGCTGTTCGGCTTCCTCTCCCCGGCCGGCGGGCTCGGCGCGGGGCTGGCGGTCGCCGCGGCGGGGCTGCTGGTCGCCGTGCGGTGGGATGCCCAGACGCTCGCCGTGTTCGTCGTCGTGTGCTGCGCGTGCGCCGCGCCGATCCTCACCGACGGGTTCACGCCGCTGCTGATCGGCTTCCTGCTGGTGCTGCAGATCGGCTCGACGCCGGCGCAGCTGGCCCGGCGCTGGGGCGGCCTGTGCCTCGCCGCCGGGATACCGACGGTGCTCATGTCGATCGTGAGCATCGCGCTGGCCGAGACGGCCGACGAGCCGCTGATCGCCTACCTCGCTCTGCTCACCAGCGCCGCGCAGGTCCTGGTGGCGGCGGGCAGCGCGCTGCGCCGCCCGAACGACCCGCTGCCGGCGGGCCTGCTGCTGCTCGCCCCGGCACCGGCGATGCTCGCCGCGAACCTCCTGCCACCGGCCGGCGCCGTGGCGCTGCCCGCCACGATCTCGGCACTGCTCGTGCTCGTGTGGGCGCTCAGCCGGCTGACCGACGTCGCGCTGCCCAGGACGTTCGACATCGCTGCCGGCGCCGCCGGTGCGGTCGCGCTGCTCCAGGCGACGGTCACCGCCTTCGACGGCTCGGTGGTCGCGATCGTGCTGCTGGCCGAGGCGTTGCTGCTCGCGCTCGTGGCCCGGGCCATGCGCTACCCGGCGGCGCTCGCGGCCGCGTGCCTGTTCGGGCTCGCCGGGCTGACGACCGCGTCGGCGACCGCACTGCCGGGCGATCTCATCGGCTCCTCGCCCGACGGCCGGCTGCCCGTCGGCACCGTCGTCACGGCCGGGCTGACCGGTCTGCTGCTCGCCGCAGCCGTCCTCACCACCTGCTGGGTGGCCACCCGCCTCGGCGTGCTGCGCGACGACGGTGCCCGCGCGGGATGGCTGCTTGGCGGGTTCGTCGCGCTGTACGGCGAGACCGGCACCGTGCTGTCGATGGGTCTGCTGATCTCCCCGGACCGCACCGGGTTCCTGCTCGGGCACGTGCTCGTGACGGTGTCCTGGACAGTCGGCGCGCTGGTGCTGCTGCTGCGCGGCATCGACTCGGTGCCGGCACGGATCGCCGGGCTGTCCCTGGTCGCCGCCGCGCTGGTCAAGCTGGTCCTGTTCGATCTGTCCTCTCTGGACGGTCTGGCCCGGGTCGCCGCGTTCCTCGTCGCGGGCCTGGTGCTGCTCGGCGCCGGTACCCGCTACGCGAAGCTCGTCTCCACCCGGACCACCACGGAAGGAAGTTGAGGACGCCCCAACCCGCGAGTCCCCCACTCCCGCACGCGAGTCCCCGTTTCGAACCGGCCCACTCGCTGACCGGAGCGGGGGACTCGCGGGGAATATGGGGAGCGGTGGGGTCGTTACGGGGGTAGTTGAAGAGGCAACTAGTTGGGATGATGACAGTGATGCAGTTCGGGATCTTCACCGTCGGCGATGTGACCGAGGACCCGACCAACGGCACCACGCCGAGCGAGTACGAGCGGATCAGGTCGATGGTGACGATCGCGCTGAAGGCCGAGGAGGTCGGGCTGGACGTGTTCGCCACCGGTGAGCACCACAACCCGCCGTTCGTGCCGTCCTCGCCGACGACCATGCTCGGCTACGTCGCCGCGCGCACCGAGCGGCTCATCCTGTCCACCTCGACCACGCTCATCACCACGAACGACCCGGTCAAGATCGCGGAGGACTTCGCGATGCTGCAGCACCTCGCCGACGGCCGGGTGGATGTGATGATGGGCCGGGGCAACACCGGACCGGTCTACCCGTGGTTCGGCCAGGACATCCGCCAGGGCATCCCGCTCGCCATCGAGAACTACGCGCTGCTGCATGACCTGTGGCGCAAGGACGCCGTCGACTGGGAGGGCCGCTTCCGCACGCCGCTGCAGGGGTTCACCTCCACGCCGAGGCCGCTGGACGGGGTGCCGCCCTTCGTCTGGCACGGCTCGATCCGCAGCCCGGAGATCGCCGAGCAGGCCGCCTACTACGGCGACGGCTTCTTCGCCAACAACATCTTCTGGCCCAAGGAGCACTACATGCGACTGATCGGGCTGTACCGGCAGCGCTACGCCCACTACGGGCACGGCACGCCCGAGCAGGCGATCGTCGGGCTCGGCGGCCAGGTGTTCATGCGGAAGAACTCGCAGGACGCGATCAACGAGTTCCGGCCGTACTTCGACAACGCGCCGGTGTACGGGCGCGGACCGTCCCTCGAGGACTTCACGGCCCAGACACCGCTGACGGTCGGCAGCCCGCAGCAGGTGATCGACCGGACGCTGACGTTCCGCGAGTACTTCGGTGACTACCAGCGCCAGCTGTTCCTGATGGACCACGCGGGCCTGCCGCTCAAGACCGTGCTGGAGCAGCTCGACATCCTCGGCGAGGACGTCGTTCCGGTGCTGCGCAAGGAGTTCGCGATCGGCCGGCCGGCCGAGGTGCCGAACGCCCCGACGCACGAGTCGCTGCTGGCCGCCCGGGCGGCCCCGGCAGAGGAGGTGACCGTCGAATGAGGACACTCGTGGTGGTGTCGGCCGGCCTGACCGTGCCGTCCGCCACCCGGTTGCTGGCCGACCGCCTCGCGGCGGCGGTCAGCGGCCAGACCGAGGTGACCGTCGAGGTGGTGGAGCTGCGCGACCTCGCCGGTGACATCGCGAACAACTTCGTCACGGGGTTCGCCTCGCCCAGGCTGGCCGACGCGCTCGAGACGGTCACCCGGGCGGACGCCCTGATCGCGGTGACGCCGATCTTCACCGCGTCGTACTCGGGCCTGTTCAAGTCGTTCTTCGACGTGCCGGACCAGGAGGCGCTGATCGGCAAGCCGGTGCTCATCGCGGCCACCGGCGGCACGGCCCGGCACTCGCTCGCGCTGGAGCACGCCCTGCGGCCGATGTTCACCTACCTCCGCGCGGTGGTCGTCCCCACGGCCGTCTACGCGGCGTCGCAGGACTGGGCCTCCGCCGGTGACGACGACCTGGCGCACCGGATCGCGCGGGCGGCGGGTGAGCTCACGGAGCTGATGGAGGGCCGCCCGCCGGCCGGACCGGCGGCGACGGAGACGGTGATCCCGTTCGAGCAGCAGCTCGCCGCCCTGCGCCGGCCGCCGAAGGAGTCCTGACACGGCACGGACCTCCGGGCGGCCTCCGGCCCCCCGTTTTCATGCTACCGGCGCACACCGACAAAACCGCGCCACCAAGCCAAAGCCTGTGGACTACCGCCCCGGGGGTCCCCCCGATTTCCAGCTTACGTGGCTCCACCGACAGTTCTCGTGGACGCGAAGCAGGGCCTGTGGACGGTGATCGACCGTCCACAGGCCGTCGCTCGTGTCGCCGAGAATGTCGGTCCTCGCCCGTAGTCTGGAAACAAGGGGGACCCCCTCGTGGTTATCCACAACTCGCGCGGCTGTCCACAGATTCGCGAGAGTCCGTGCCTGGTCAACGATGTCCGTTTCCCGACCGCCCGGCCTAGGTAATCGATTACCAAGACCGACCGAGGGCGCGTAGTCCTCTGGGCGCGCTAGCCCGCCTCCTCGGCGAGGGTCTCGGCGAGGGCGGTGTCGTCGGCGACCGCGCTGAAGCCGAGCCGCCACCGGCCGCCCGGGTAGGTCCCGGCCGGCCACGCGCGGCCGTCCGGCGACCACAGCGACTGCACGGTGGCGAGCCCGTGGCGGCGCTGGAACCAGTGGTTGTCGGTCGCCCACGAGGAGCCGGTCCCGTAGCCGGCGGCGAGCGTGACACCGGGCGAGCTCGCCAGGAGCCAGCGCGGGAAGCCGGCCACGTCGCCGTCCCGGTCGAGCGCGGCGGAGTCACCCACGGTGGCGAGCGCGGTGTCCAGGCTGAGCGCCGCCTCCCACACGCCGGCCGTCGTCGGGCCGGAGACGTGCCAGGTCAGCCCGCTGTCGAGCCGGTCGCCGCCGAACCCGATCGTCCAGTCCGCGGTCACCGGCTCGTCGCCCATCGGGATGCCGGTGAGCGCCACGCGCGTCGCGTCGACCGCGACGCCGGCGGCCGGCCCGGCGACGTCGGTCGGGCCCCAGCCGCCGACCGCGAGGTACGGGCCGGTCATCCGGGCCGACACGTCCAGCACCGGGCGGTAGTCCCCGCCGCCGGCCGGGTCCACGGCCAGGCCGCGCAGCTCGGTCGTCGGCCAGGTCCGCACGTCGGCGGTCAGGTACGGCGTGGTGATCCGCTGCCCGCGCTCGACCACCTCGGGCGTGAAGGTGAGCGGCGCGAGGTAGAGCCCGCCCTGGCCCCAGCCGGCCCCGGTGACCCACGTCGTGCCGTCCGGCTCGGTGACGACCTCGGCGGCGTGCGAGTCGATCCGGCCGGCGAGGTCGCGGATGGAGAACGCGAGCGGGTCCTTGCTGCGGTACACGCGGGTGTCGCGGTAGGCGGAGTCGCAGCAGACGAACAGGTACCACCAGCCGTCCCGGTTGACCACGAACGGCGACTCGGTCGGCCCGCCGAACGTGCCGGACGCCGGATGCTCGAAGGCGACGTGCTTCTCGCTCCAGTGCAGCAGGTCCGTGCTCGTGCGGTAGGCGACCTGGTGGTTGCCGCCGGCCGGCGTGCTGTTCGCGGTGTAGTACATGACCCACTGCTCCCCGACCCGGGTGACCATCGGGTCGCGGGCGTCGTAGCCGTCGGTGAACAGCGGGTTCGCCGGGCTCCGCGTCCAGTGCACGAGGTCGGTCGAGGTCGCGAGGTGCATCCGGTAGGCCGTACGGTCCGGCGTGCCGCCGGCGTAGAACAGGTAGTACGTGCCGTCGACGTACACCGCGTGCGGGGCCCAGATGTGGCTCTCTCCCGCGGCGGGGTCGGCGGTCAGCGCGAACGGCTGCTTGGTCCACGGGCCCCGCGGCGACGGTGCGGTCGCGTGCCCGAAGTTCTTCTCGTCCATGGGGTCCGCGGGCTCGGGGTGGGTGATCGCGAAGACGTGCCAGGTGCCGGTCGCCACGTCGCGGATCATCGTGTGGTCGTTGTAGTACCACGGCTCGGACTCGCCGACGGACGGGTCGTAGACGTGGAACGACGGGCCGGCCGACACGGTCGCGCCGGGCGTCTCGTAGGCGACCGCGCCGTCGCGTGGTTCGGTGGTCTCGGCGGCCGCCGGGGTCGCCACGAGCAGGGCGGCGACCGCGACCAGCAACAGGGTTCGGCGGATCATGGCTTCCTCAGATCAGGCTGGGTCGGGGGATCTGGCTGCCGGTGGCGAACTGGTCGTGCCACGTCGCGGACGCGCCGAACGCCGAGCCGGTCGACAGCGCCGCCCACACGTCGGCCGCCGTGCCGCGGGTGAACGTGAGGATGTCCGTGCGGCCGTCGCCGTCGACGTCGGCGAGCCCGGGCGCCTCCTGGCCGACCGCGAAGAAGTCGTGCCACTTCCAGGCGTTCTGCACGAAGCGCGAACCGTCCGAAAGGGACACGAACACGTCGGCCGTGCTGCCCCGGGTGAACGTGACCACGTCGTCGCGGCCGTCGCCGTCGACGTCACCGGTGCCGGCGAGCTCGCTGCCGGCCGCGAAGTTGTCGTGCCAGAGCCAGCCGTCCTGCACGAACGCGCCGCCGTTGGACAGCGACACGAACGCGTCGGCCTGGGTCCCGCCGGTGAACGTGACGATGTCGTCGCGACCGTCGCCGTCGAAGTCGCCGACCCCGGGCCGCTCGGTGCCGACGGCGAAGTGGTCGTGCCACTTCACCCCCGGGCCGAACCCGGAGCCGGTGGACAGCGCGACGAAGACGTCGGCGGCGTCGCCGCGGGTGAACGTGATGATGTCGGTCCGGCCGTCCCCGTTGACGTCGCCCACCTCGGGGTACTCGGTACCGGGCGCGAAGAAGTCGTGCCACTTGGCCGACGCCCCGTATCCGTCTTCTATGGACAGTGCGACGTGGACATCCGCGAGCGAGCCGCGGGTGAACGTGATGACGTCCGAACGGCCGTCGCCGTCCACGTCGCCGGTGCGCGGCACCTCGCCGTCGAGGGAGAAGAAGTCGTGCCCCTTGACCGCGGTGCCGAACGCCGAGCCGGTGGACCGTGCCGTGTAGACGTCCGCGTCCGGCCCCTGCGTGAACAGCACGGCGTCGTCGCGGTCGTCGTCGTTGGTGTCGCTGGTGTTGCGGGCCTGCACGCGGGCGTTCACCACCCCGGAGGCCGGGCCCGTGTTGCCGGCGCCGTCGACGGCCACCACCCGGTAGTACCGCGTGGCCCCGGCCGGCAACGGGCCGTGCCGGTACCCCGTGGCGGTCACCGTGGCCACCAGGTTGCCGGGCGTGACCGGCACCGACGGGTTCGTCGACGCGTACACCCGGTAGCCCGCCACGCCGACGTCGTCGGTGGCCGCTTGCCAGGTCAGCGGGATCGCGTGCGTGCGGCCGGGGCCGACCTCGAGCCCCCCGACCCCGCTCGGCGGTGCGGTGTCGGTGAACGGGGCGACCAGGTTGACCGCCGAGTACCGCGCCGCCGTCCACTGTGGACCACCTGGTTCCAGGCGCACGGTGATCGAGGACTTGCCGGCGGTCAGCGCCGGTGGCAGCGTGAGCTCGTCGTCGAGCCAGCGCTGCGTGGTGTTGGCGAGGGGCTGGGTCCAGGCGCCGGCGCCGGCGCCGTCGACGGTCACCGTGGCCGACTGGTAGCCGGCGTTCTGGTCGCTCGTCCGGCGCAGCCGCACGCCCTCGTTGCCCGGATCGATCGCGAGCCGGAAGCTGACCGCGCCGCCGGTCGCCCGCACCTGGCCGGTCACCGACTCGCCGTCGTGGTCGCCCTCGTACACGCTCGTCAGCTCGTACTGGCCCGCCGCACCGGACTCGGTGTAGTCGTGCTCGCCTCGGCTGCCGGGGTCGCCGACGTCGATCGTGTCGGTGATCCGCGAGCTCAGGTCCGGCTTCGTGTAGAGAAAGGCGGTCGAGCTCTCGTCGACCTGGTAGTCGTTCTGCGGGCCGTGCTCGATGCCGAACCGCAGGCCGGTCGTGAAGGACATGGCGTCGCCGACCTGCAGCCGGTACATGGCGTCGCACTCGACCGCGCACGAGCCGGCGCGGATCCGGTGGCCGGTGTCACCGGTGAACACGCCGGAGTACTCGCCGCGGTTGAAGTACCAGCCGGACTCGTAGTAGTCCTCGGTGCCGGTGCCGTGGAACGCCGGGCTCAGCGCACCGTCCACATAGGCCCGCTCGTCGCCCTCGAGGTAGCCGCGCTCGTTGCCGCCGGCGATCTGGTTGCGCACGACCTGGGTGACGCCGAGGAACCGGCCGCGGCCGGAGCGGTCAACCACCGGCCAGTCCCGACCCGGCGTGCTGGCGCCGGCGCGGGACTCGGTGGTGAAGTGGCCGGCGCCGCCGCTCGGGCCGAGCTCGCCCACCCACTTCTCGTTCGGCGCGTGGGTGATCTCCGCGTCGATCCCGGGGATCGCGGCGCCGGTGGTGTTGACGAGCGAGACGTTCGCCGACGACGCGTACGGCATCATCCACCACGAGCCGTACCAGCCGCCCGGCGCCGGGTCCATGCCGGACATCAGCGAGCGGACGTCCCGCTCACCCAGCGGCGCGCCGAAGAACTCGGCGACCGGCGAGTCCACTGTGGTCCGGCCGTCGAAGGTCATGCGCAGCCGCAGTCCATTGAGGTTCGCCTCCGTGGCGGCGCCGTCCGGTACCCGCAGGCGCAGCGCGGTGATCGCCGCCGGGCCGGTCAGGTCGGCGAGCGTGGCGGTGCCACCGGGTCCGGGCGAGACGGTCGTGGTGTCCGTGGTGGCACCGGGCTGAGCTGGCTTGGGGTCGATCCGGCCCGCCTGGCGCAACGTGTTCACCACGTCGGTCGCCGGATCGGCCGGGTCGAACCGCGTGACGCCCTCGGCGCTGGCGAACTCGCGGTGGCTCACGTGGTAGAAGAGCGGGTTGTTCGTCGTCGTGATCAGCATCGAGTCCCGGTACGGCATGGGCACCTTGATCGTGACGCCGCCGGAGGTCTGGTCCGCATTGGACACCAGCGGCCAGACGAACGGCGCGCCGAGTTCCCCGTCGACCACGCTCTGCAGGTTCGCGTCGAGCACGGTCACGCCGTCGAGCACGACGCGGATGTTGCCGGTGGCGGTGACGTCGCCCTCGTCGCGGGTGAACCAGATCGACGACACCTCGCCGGGCCCGCGGTCCTCGGCGAGCACGCAGCCCGGTCCGTCCGTGCGCAGGCACGAGTAGGTCCCGACGAAGCCGTCGTCGTTGCTGCCGTTGCGGGCGAAGCTGGAGAACTGCTTGGTCCGGGAGCCGGACGCCAGGTCCGGCAACAGGTCCAGCCGGCGGTAGGTGTCCCAACCGACCGGGCCGTTCGAGGCGGCCGTGGCCGCGGGCTCGGCGGACGTGGGTGTCGCCACGGCGACCAGCACCCCGGCGATGGCCAGTGCCGTACAGGACAGGGCGGCGAGCAGGGATCGCCGGAAACGTCGCATCGAGGTCACCCTTCCGGAGGTGGCCGGCGTATGGGTAAACGATTACCGAAGCAGTGTCCTTTCGTGGGTTCCTGACGTCAATAGGCCGGACGGTGGGCATCAATTCACGAGCATGACTCACCTTCTCCGCGTGCGCGAATTTGCCGGATCGTTCAACAAAACCTCGCTTGCGGAGATGCACGCGATGGGCTCCCCGCAACGCCGCGGATCCACGCTCCCTGCGCCGGGCGTACGCGGCGAGCCTGTCCGGCACCGCGTTGGAGTACTACGACTTCGCGGTGTATTCGGTCGCCGCGGCCACGATCTTCGGCGACCTGTTCTTCCCGTCCGGCGACGGCCCCGCCGCCACCTTGGCCGCGTTCTCCACGCACGCGGTGGGCTACCTCGCCCGCCCGCTCGGCGGGTTCGTGTTCGGCCGGCTCGGCGATGTGCTGGGGCGCAAGCAGGTCCTGGTGTACACCCTGCTGCTGGCCGGCATCGCGACGTTCCTGGTCCACGCGGCGATCGGCGGCCCGGCCGCGCTGCTGCTGGTACTGCTGCGCTTCGCCCACGGCGTCGCGGTCCGCGAGTGGGGCGGGGCGGTGCCGCTCTCGAGTGATACGGCGACCCGCGGCGGCGCGGGTTCTGGGCGTCGGCCGCGCAGCTCGGCCCGCCCGCCGGCACGCTGATCGCGAACGGCGTGCTGGCGCTGCTGTCCATCTCGCTCACCGACGCGGCGTTCACGTCGTGGGGCTGGCGGGTCGCGTTCCTGCTGTCGGCCGTGCTGGTCGGGTTCGGGCTGTGGATCCGGTTGCGGTTGGCGGAGACCCCGGTGTTCCGGCGGATCACCGAGCGCGGCGAGCGGCCCGGCGCCCCGGTGTCCGAAGTGGCCGGTCCGGAGCGGCGGGCACTGGTCGCCGGCGTGCTCGGCACGTCCCGCGGGCAGGGGTCGGCCGCGGTGATGATCGGCTCGGCGTGCCAGCTGCTGCTGATGCCGGCCTTCGGCGCGCTGTCCGACCGGATGAACCGATGCCGGCTGTACCTGTACGGCACGATCGCCGCCGCGGGGTGGCCCTTCGTGTTCTTCCCGATGATCGGCAGCGGCTCGTTCGGCCGGCTGACGCTCGGCGTGGTCGTGGCGCTCGTGATCCACGCGGCGCTCTCGTCGCTGGCGTACACGCTCGCCGGGGTGGTCGGTGGCGCGCCGGCCCCGCTGATCCTCACCGCGCTGCTCGCCGAGTTCGGCGGCTGGTCGATCCTCTGCGCGTACGTCGTGCTCACCGCGGTGCTGACCGGCGTCGGGCTGGCGCTCGCCCGCGACCCGGTGGTGGAGTCCGAAGAGGACGCCGCACTCACCGAGGCGAGCTGATCACCCGGCGTCAGACCACCGCCTGGTAGGCCTCGACCAGCTGGCGCTCCGAGTCGTCCAGGTACTTGTGCAGCAGGCGTTCCGCGGCCTGTCCGTCGCCGGTCTGGATCACCGCGAGGATCTTCCGGTTGCGCTCCAGGTAGGGCTCGTGGAAGCGGCGCGGGTCGGCCATCGAGTGGAAGTGCAGGCGCAGCTCCGCCAGCACGCCGCGCATCAGCTCGTCGACCCGCGGGCTGCCGGCCAGGGCCGCGACCCCTTGGTGGAACACCATGTTCGCCGTGCCCAGCGCGCGCCAGTCCTGCGCTCGCCGCGCCTCGTCGCCCTGCACCACGGCCGCCGCCATGTCGTCGACGGGCGGCGGGTGGCCGGCGAGACCGCGTACCGCGCCGCACTCGACGAGCTTGCGGACGCGGTAGACGTCGATGAGGTCGTCGACGGTCAGCTTGCAGACGAACACGCCACGGTTGAGCTCGTGCACGAGCAGCCGCTCGTGGGTCAGCAGCCGGAACGCCTCGCGCAGCGTGTTGCGCGAGACCCCCAGCGCGGAGCCGATCGAGTCCTCCGCGAGCCGCTCCCCGGGCGCGAAGAAGCCCTCGGTGATCCGGGACCGGAGGATGTCGGCGAGCCGCTCGACCGTGCTGGTCCGACCGAGCAGCCTACGGTCGGCCGCCAGCTCCAGATCCGGGCTCACCATGCCCTCACGCCCTTTCTGACCAGCGACGTCCAGGGCGACGATTGTAGCCACACCACCACTCAGGACGGTCACCGATGCGTGGAAGGACGCCTTGCGGACGCTCGGCG
>NZ_JBOHGB010000177.1:0-13894 GCF_050699935.1 Actinophytocola sp. | reverse complement strand
CCCGTGGCGGGCGACCGGCGCTCGTGTCGTCGTTGCTAGTTCTCGTCCGGCTTCGCGTGGTCCGCGACGCCCGGGTTGGGGTCCCGGTCGAGGTCGATCAACGGATGGCGGTCCGCCCCGTCCGGCGCCGAATGACGCCCCTGGGCCGTCTCCTCCACCGATTTCCCCCGTTCCTCCCGGTCAGCATGCATGACGTCCTCCTCGTCTCCCACGTCAGCTGATCGTCCCGGCAGTATTCCTCACGACCGATCGCTCAACCCCGCAGAGTGAGCCGAACCACCTGCGGATCGTGGTCGCTCGCCTGGTCGGCGAACTCCGAGTTCACGTGCACGATGTCGTAGTCGGGCACCATCGTGTCGGAGATCAGCACGTGGTCCAGCGCCTGCGAGTTGCCCTCGAACACGTAGCTGTACCGCGCCTCGGCGGGCAGCACGTTCATCAGGTCCACCAGGCGGTCGTCGCTGGTCAGCTCGGCCAGGGCCGGCGAGAACTGGAAGTCGTTCAGGTCGCCCAGCACCACGATGTCGGCCTTCCGGTCGATCCGCTGGATCTGCTCGACGAAGTCGCCGACCTCCGCCGCCTGGGTGATCCGCTGCGTCTCGCTGCCGCGCGTCGGCGGCTGGAAGCGGCCGTACATCGGCTGGTCGCCGCCCTTGGAGTTGAAGTGGTTGGCCACCACGAACACCGTGCGGCCACGGAAGACGAACTCGCCGGCCAGCGACTTGCGGCTCTCGGCCCACGCCTCGCTCGTCGGGTCGATCCGGCCTGGCGACACCGACAGCGCCGGCTTGTGCTCGCCGGTCACCGTGACGGGCGTGGTCGCGTCACCGCCCGGGCGGTCCACAAAGGACACTCGGTCCGGGTTGAACAGGAACGCAACCCGGATGTTGCCGCCGGGAACGCCGCCGTCCTGGTCGTCCGCCGGGTCGATCTGGCGCCACTCGTAGCGCGGGCCGCCGGCCGCGACGATCGCGTCGACGAACCGCTGCAGCGTCGCGTCCGCGGCCACGACCGCGTCGTTCGTCGTGCCGTTGTTGTCCTGGATCTCCTCCAGGGACACGATGTCCGGGCTCGCGAGCGCGGACGTCATGCCCTGCGCGAGCCGGTCGAACTTCGCCTGGTCGTCGTTCGGCGAGAGGTTCTCGACGTTGTAGGTGGCGACGGCGAGCTCGCCCGGCTTCTGCGGGCGGGTCCGCTCGGGCTCCAGGCCGCCGTCGACGAGTTCACCGATCGCGGTGGCCTGGATGTTGTAGCCGCCGAACTGGTCGTAGTCGACCGGTCCGGAGGTCTCGCCCGCGAGCGTGTCGTTCACGTTCGCCTGCGGGAAGGGTTGCTCCGAGAACGGGATCAGCGACTCGACCTTGAGGCGACCGGTGTTGGAGTCCTCGTAACCGGTATAGACGGTGCCGCCGTTCTCGGACGGGTTCTGCTCCGGCTTGGTGGTGACGACGACCTCGTTGAACTCGGTGCTCGGCCCGACGACGCGGGCGTCGTCCACGCCGACCAGCATGCCCTCGCGCGACTCCCAGTAGTCGATGGCGAACTCGGCCGGCCGCAGGGGCAGCGCCTCGACGGAATCGCCGCCGGCGTCGGGCGCCATCGCGACCGGGACCGTGTCCGGACCGACGACCTCGGCCGCGGGGAGCGCGTTCCCGCCGGACTGGATGGTCCAGGTGGCGTTGGTGAGCTCGGTGGTCGACTGCTGGACGGACTCCTCGGGCGCGGCGTCGGGGTAGAACTCGTCGACCGTCCCGGACACGGCGACGGAGTCGCCGACCGCGACGTCCGGAGTGGTCGACCCGGTGAAGACCAGGATGCCCTCGCTGGTGGCCGGGTCGCCGTCCGGGTCCGGGTCCTGCATCCAGAACCCCCGCGCGGAGCCGAACGCGCGGACGGCGGTCACCACGCCCGATACGTCCGCGACCTGTTGACCGTCGAGTTCGGACAGTCGAGTCGTGCCCTGAATGTCGTGGATACGCGTGTCGCTCGCGGCCGCGCTGGCCGGTATCACCACTCCGACCGCTAACGCGGCCACACCGAGCAACACCACGCCTTGCCGTTGCCTTTTCCGCACCGTGCTGGCCTTCCCTCTCGCCCTCAACCCCCTTGTGGGGGACACCGCATGATGCCCCGATCGGGTGAACGAGAGAAGACAACGGGCAACACTCTGCACAGATGCACACGCCCCGGCCGCCCAACGGCCCGACGAAACCGGTCCGGTATCGTCTCCGGCGGTAGCGTGTCCGAGCGGCCGAAGGAGCGCGCCTCGAAAGCGCGTGAGGGTTCACGCCCTCCGTGGGTTCAAATCCCACCGCTACCGCCATCTGCCAGCGAAGACACCGGTCACTCAGGAACTCGTGACCGGTGTCTTCTGCTGTGTTGCCGCGATTCCGGTGACGCCGGCGTGCGGTCGAGCTGCCCGGCCTCCTGGTGTCGAATTGGGCGGTCGCCGTTCTGACGACTACTGGGAAAAGGGGAAGGACAGCCGTGTTCACCGAGGAGGAGATCGCCTACCTGCGCGCACAGTCGCTCGCGCGCCTGGCCACGGTCGGGCCGGGTGAGCAGCCCGACGTCGTGCCGGTCACGTTCGAGTTCGACGGGGACGGGTTCTGGGTCGGCGGCGTCGGGGAGAGCGTGCTGGGCACCCGGAAGTTCCGCAACGTGCTGGCCGGCCGCACCAAGGTGGCCCTCGTCGTCGACGACCTGGTGTCCCTCGAGCCGTTCGTCGCTCGCGCGGTCCGGGTCGACGGCGTGGCCGCGCCGCCCGTCGAGCGGGTGGGCCTGGTCGGGCCGGGCCGCTACGCGCGCATCACCCCGACCGTCTCCTGGAGCTGGAACATGGCCGGCGAGCCCGTCGGCGACGCCTGGTACGAGCCCCGCAAGGCGGTCCACGGCTGAGTCAGCGGTGCGAGGCGAAGAACTCGTCGAGCAGCGCAGAGCACTCGTCGGCCAGGACGCCCGGCACGACCTCCGGTCGGTGGGTCAGCCGGCGGTCGCGCACGACGTCCCACAGCGAGCCGACCGCGCCCGTCCGCGGCTCCCACGCGCCGAACACCACGCGCGCGATCCGGGCCAGCACCAGCGCGCCGGCGCACATCGTGCACGGCTCGACGGTCACCGCGAGCGTGCAGCCGGTCAGGCGCCAGCCGTCCCCGAGGTGCACCGCCGCCTCGCGCAGTGCCAGCAGCTCGGCGTGCGCGGTCGGGTCACCCAGCGCCTCACGGGCGTTGCACGCGCTGGCCAGCTCCGTGCCGTCCGGGCCGATGACGACCGCGCCGATCGGGACGTCCTCGCTCGCGCTCGCCCGTCGCGCGGCCACGATCGCCGCGCGCATCAACGTCTCGTCGGCGGCGGTGCTCACTGCGGGATGGAGTCCAGCAGCTTGTTGAACTCGTCGGCGAACCCGCAGCGCTGCGCGACCATCTGCAGCTGCTCGTCCGGGTACAGGTCGACCTCGCCGACGATCACCTGCATCTCGGCGGCCGGCAGGCCGATGTCGGCGAGGATGTCCAGCGCGCCCTCCGGCCACACCTCGTCGTCGTCCTCGGACGGCGGCTCCACGCGCAGCAGGTCGAGCGCGTCCGCCGCGATGTCGTAGTCCAGTGCCGCGGCCGCGTCGGACAGCAGCAGCGAGATGCCCCGCGGCGAGGGTCGCAGCAGCAGGAAGAACTGGTCGTCGACACCGAGCAGCCCGATGATCGCGCCGGTCGAACGCACCTTGCGCAGCGCGGTGATCGCGGCGTCGAGCTCGCTCAGCACCGAGGAGTCCATCGCGGTGCACCGCCACTTGCCGTCCTCGCGGACGCAGGCGATCGCGAAGCCTGGCACGGCCTCCTCGTCGGACATGGTGACACGGTATTCCTGTTGCCCGTTCGCAGGAAGAAGCGGGGGACCGGGTGTCGCGCCAGCATCACTACGCGCGGTAAGGACCCTTCACCCACGGTCCCCGGGTGACATCATCAGCTCATGACTCCTGCCGATCATGCCGCGACCCTGACCGACGACCCCAGGTTCACCGGGCTTCTGGAGGCCGCCCGCGCGCTGCAACCGCGCACGGTCGCGCTGCGCCGGCAGCTGCACAAGCACCCTGAGCTGGGGCTGCGCCTGCCCCGGTCGCAGGCCGCGGTGCTGCACGCGCTGGAGGGGCTGGGCGTCCAGGTCACCAAGGGTGAGCAGGCCGACTCGGTGGTCGCGGTGCTCTCGGGTGAGCGGCCCGGGCCGACCGTGCTGCTGCGCGCGGACATGGACGCGCTGCCGATGCCCGAGGACAGCGGGCTCGCGTTCGCGTCGGAGGAGCCCGGCGCGATGCACGCGTGCGGGCACGACACGCACACCGCGATGCTCGTGTCCGCCGCGCGGCTGCTGCACTCGCGGCGGGACGCGCTGAGCGGTCGGGTGATCTTCATGTTCCAGCCCGGCGAGGAGGGCCACCACGGCGCCCGGTTCATGATCGAGGAGGGCGTGCTCGACGCGGGCGGGCGGCCGGTCGAGCGGGCGCTGGCCCTGCACATCACGGCGACCGCGACCTCCGGCGTGGTCACCTGCCGGCCCGGTCCGATCATGGCGAGCGCCGACGCGTGGACGGCCACGGTCACCGGCCGCGGCGGGCACGGCGCGATGCCGTACCACGCGGTCGACCCGGTGCCCGCGGCGGCCGCCATGGTCGGCGCGCTGCAGACGATGGTGACCCGGCGGTTCAGCGTGTTCGACCCGGCGGTGCTGACCGTCGGGCGGATCACCGCGGGTACGACGTCGAACGTGATCCCGGAGACCGCCGAGCTCGAGGGTACGGTGCGGACGATGTCGGACACCGTGCGCCAGCAGGTGCTCGAGGAGATCCCGAAGGTGTGCCAGCACATCGCGGCGGCGCACGGCTGCACGACGTCGTTCGCGGTCAAGACCGGCTACCCGGCCACACGCAACGACGCCGAGGCGGCGGCGCGGGTGCTCGAGCTCGCCTCGTCGGTGCTCGGCCCGCGGTTCGCCCCGCTGATGGCCGACCCGCTGATGGCGGCCGAGGACTTCTCGTACGTGCTGCAGAAGGTGCCGGGCACACTCGCGTTCCTGGGCGCGTGCCCGCCGGGGGTCGAGCCGGACAAGGCGCCGCCGAACCACTCGAACCGGGTGCACTTCGACGAGTCCGCGTTCGCCCACGGCGTGGCGATGTACGCCGCGTTCGCCCTGGACGCGCTGCGCTGACGGGAAGGATGATCACGTGCGAGCGGTGTGCGTTGTCGGCCTGGGGCTGATCGGCGGTTCGGTGCTGCGCGCGGCGGTCCGCGCCGGCCGGCCGGCATGGGGTGTCACGTCGTCCACTTCGGACGCCGCGGCGGCGCTCGACGCGGGCTTCGCCGTCATGTCCACTGTGGACGATGCGGTGTCGCGGGCGGCCGCGCAGGACGCGCTGGTCGTCGTCGCGGCACCGCTGCCGGCGGTGGGCGACGTGCTGCGCACGGTCGCCGCCGTGGCGCCGGACTGCTGGCTGACCGACGTGGTGAGCGTGAAGCAGCCGGTGGCGGACCTGGTCGCGCGGATCGTGCCGACCGCGCGGTACGCGGGTGGCCACCCGATGGCGGGGCGGTCGGTGTCCGGCTGGCCGGCGGGCTCGGAGTCGCTGTTCGACGCCGCGCCGTGGGTGGTGGTGGCCGACGAGGAGACGGACCCGGCGGCGTGGCGGGAGGCGGCCGCGCTCGGGCTGGACTGCGGTGCGCACGTGGTGCCGACGACGGCGAGCGAGCACGACGCGGCGGTGGCGCGGGTGTCGCACCTGCCGCACGTGCTGGCCGCGGTCCTGGCGGCGACGGGCGCGGGTGGCGGTCCGCTGTCGCTGTCGCTCGCGGCGGGCTCGTTCACGGACGGGACGCGGGTGGCGGGCACGCGTTCGGACCTGGTGCTGGCGATGTGCGAGGGAAACCGCGGTCCGCTGCTGGACGCGGTGGACGACGCGCTGGGCCGGCTGGGCGCCGCCCGCGGCGCGCTGGCGTCGACGGGCGGCCTGGCGGCGACGGTGCGCGCGGGCAACTCGGCACGGGCGGAGTTGATGGCGCTGCGCGCGGACGGCCGGGAGGAGATCCGGATCGACCTGACGGACCCGGAGGCCTTCGACGACCTGCGCTCGCTGGGCGCGGGTGGCGGCCGGGTGCTCCGCTTCGAGGACGAGGTGGCGATCTGCGACCTACCGGGCTGACGGGCCTGCCGCGGTCGCGGACCTTCCCGCGTGCCTTTCCCGCGCACGCGCGCGGGAAGAACGCAAGAAACGAAAGCCCCACCCTGTCCCGGGGGCCACCCTCACATGCCAGTCTACCGGGAGGCGCTGACGAAAACGGCTGGGTGGGCGAGGGTGTGGATGGTTGTGCGGGTTGTGGACAACTAGACGCGGGAGGCGATGCCCGGGTAGTCGATCACCAGGCCGTCGCGGTCCACGGTGAGGTCGGCGGTGAAGTCGGGGACCGTGTAGTTGATGACCGCGCCGTCGTCGTCGATCGAGACGGTGCGGTACGTCTGGCGCACGAGGCGAACCGACAGGTCCGGCATCGACACGTACAGCACCGGCAGCTCGTGCGTGGACGGCCGGCGGTGCAGGCCCAGGCGGCGGACGGGCAGCGCCGTGAACGTCACCAGGCCGGCCACGTCCACGTCCGCGGCGCCCTCGAACTCGTTGCGGGCCGCGCCCTGGCCGTGGTCGACCAGCCAGACGCCGTCCTCCGTGCGGCCGACCGAGATCTGGCGCTCCTCCTCCGCCGTGCTCGTGCGCAGCAGGCCCTTGCCGACATTCCCGGTGCGCGCGACGGAGAACTCGAACGACGCGCTGAACGCCTCCGCGGTCGGGCTCGCGGCCGCGACGACCCGGCCGGCGGCACGCAGCCGGCCGTCCGAGACCAGCAGGCGCACCGACTCCAGACGTGGCGAGGCGACCCCCTGCCACGTCATCATGATCGGCTTGCGACTCGCGTTGCTCACTCGGTGGGCTCCGGCGCCGGGCGGTCCGGGATCGCGTTGTTCGTCAGGTCATCGACATCGATGCCCATGAACGCCTCCTTCGACGGACACCGGGTGGCCACACTCAACCTACTACGGCCAAAAGTGGCCCTCCCCCGGGCGATTCCGGGTGAGGGCCACCTTCGGGCATCTCAGCGTCGGTCAGTGCGCGTCGGTCACGCGCCCCGGCGCCGGCGCAGGAACAGCAGCGAGCCGACGCCCGCGGCGACCAGCACGACACCGATCACGACCGGCGCCAGGATCGACGCGCCGGTCGACGCCAGGCCACCGGTGTTCTTCGGCTGCGGCGCCGGCGGGGCCTCGGTCGTCGTGGTCGTGGGCGGCGGGGTCGTGCTCTCGGTGCTCGACGGCGGCGAGGTGGGCGGCGGGCCCGCGACCCAGTTGCCGCTCGCCGTCACGGACAGCTCGCTCTCCTCGGCCTTCGCGACGATCAGCGACTGGGTCTTGTGGTCCTCGCCGTAGTTCTCGCCCACGAACAACCGGCCCGTGTCGACCTTCGCCGACGCGCTGAGCTCGAAGTTGCCCTCGCCCTCGGCGGCGTCCGCCGGCACGTCGAGGAACAGCTGCGTGCCGTTCTTGATCTTGCTGGCGTCCAGCTCGACGCCGTCCAGGTCGGTGATCTCGACGCCCTCGGGCAGGTTCGCGGTGAGCTCGTCGATCGAGCCGGTGGTACTCACGGTGAACGGGCCGATGCGCTCGCCGGCCTTGCCGGACAGCTCGGTCGGGCTGACCTCCAGTGCCGGGATCGGCTGGTCGCCGATGCCGACGTTCTTCTTGCCGGTCAGGTAGTCGTAGAGGGCGAGCACGTCCTTCGCCGCGTCCTCGTCACCACGCGGCAGCGGCCGCTCGCGGTTCAGGTCGGTGTCGTCGGAGAAGTGCCACACGGCGGCCTGCGTGCCGGCGATGGCCTCCTTCTCGGACAGCCCGTCGTCCAGCGTCGCGCCCTCCTCGGCCAGCGTGGCTGCGAGGTCGTCGGTGCTCTTGACCGGGAAGGCGTTGTGCAGGACCCAGTTGATCTTGTCCCGCTTTGCGTGGAACGGCGAGTTCGGGTTCGGGAACTCGTCCCACGGCTGCTCGACCATCGGGTGCTCGCGGTCGATGTTGGTGTGGATCTCGACGCAGTACATGCCGAGCTTGGTCCCGTCGGTGAGCCGGAACCCGATCAGGCTGGTGTCGAGGTTGCGCAGCTCGCCGTCGCCGACGTTGACGTGGTAACCCCCGGTGCCGCCGTCGACGACTCCGGTCGCCGGGTCGGCGGCCGCCGGGATGGCGGTCGCCATCATCAGCGCCGCGACGCCCGTGACGCCCGCTCCCGCGCGGACGAACGAAGATCTCTTGGACATGACTCTCCTTGCCCCATGTGCCCCGAAAAGTGTTGGTATCCCTGAAAAGCGTGATGACCGGCTTCCCCCTGTCTGGATGACAGGTGAGCCGATCAGCGGAGCGGAACGATACTCAGAGCAGTAACGGAGCCACGACAGGGGGTGCACATCGGGTGTCGACGCCGCGTATGTGTGACCGCAGTAGCACATCGTTACGCGCATGAATCGCCGCGGTGGCGGCTCGCGCGGGCTATCGTCCTGCGTGTGACCGGATGGCAGGGCAACGAGGGTGGCCAGGGCGGGTGGAACCAGCCGCCCTACACCCCGCAGGGCGGCGATCCGTACCGGCCCGACCCGTACGGGTACGACCCGGGAGCGCCGGGCACGACCCCGTACGGCCCGAGCGGCGGCACGAACCCTTACCCGACGGGCTCCTTCCCGGCACCGGGCGGCTACGACCCGTACCCGCCGGATCAGTACGGCCAGTACGACCCGTACCAGCCGGGCGGTTTCCCCTCCCCCGACTTCGGTTCGCCGCCACCGCCGCGGCGCTCCAAGACGCCCATGATCCTCGGCGTGCTGGCGATCGTGATCATCGTCGGCGCGGTCGTCGCCATCGTGCTGGTCAACCGGAACAGCGACAACCCGACCGCGGGCCCGTCGGAGACCAGCGAGCGGCAGACGCCGCGGTCGAACGACCCGACCCCGTCGGAGCCGACGTCCTCCGGTGCGCCGGGCGGCCGGGAGGACTGGCAGACCGTGGACAACGCGTCCGACTCCGGCCTGACCTACCAGGTGCCGCCGGACTGGAACGTGTCCGACACACCGCGGCCGAGCGGGCTGGACGTCGACTTCACCGGCACCGCCGAGCACGGCATCTACGACTGCGACGGTGCGACCTACATCCGCAGCTTCGCGGCGAGCGGCGACGTGCAGAGCAGGGAAGGCGCCGACCTAGACCTCGAGAAGACGGTCACCGACTTCGCGAAGTCGTTCGGCACCAGCTACTTCAAGGACACGGCGAAGGTCGACGTCGGCACGCCGGAGGAGACCGAGGTCGGCGGCGCGCAGGCGGTCAGGCTCACCGCGCCGGTCACCCCGCAGGTGAGCGTGCCCAAATGCGAGGCGGCCAAGGGCGAGGTCGCGATCGTCGGCGTGCTGCTCGAGGAGGAGGGCAAGCCGGCGGGCGTCGCGATGCTCGTCGTGGTCAGCGACGTGGAGGGCGGCCCGGACGACCCGAAGCCGCTCCCCAGCGAGGTCGCTCAGGACATCCTCGACTCCGCCAGCGTCGGCTGACCCGCGTCAGGGCAGCCGGGCGCGCACGACCTCGTCCAGCACCGCCAGCGGGAGTGGGCCGTTGCCGAGGACCACGTCGTGGAAGCCGCGGATGTCGAACCGCTCGCCGAGCCGGGACTCGGCCTCCGCGCGCATCCGCTGGATCTCCAGCCGGCCGACCATGTAGGACAGCGCCTGCCCGGGGTAGGCGATGTACCGGTCGATCTCGTTGCCGATCTCCAGGTCCGACATCGGGGTGTTGTCCCGCAGGAACGCGACCGCCCGCTCCCGGCTCCAGCCCTTGGCGTGCATGCCGGTGTCGACCACCAGCCGGCCGGCGCGCATGGAGTCCATCGCGAGCATGCCGAGACGGTCCACATCGGACGAATACAGGCCCATCTCGTCGGCCAGCCGCTCGGTGTAGAGGCCCCAGCCCTCCGCGTACGCGTTGGGCGTGATCACCCGGCGGAACATCGGCAGGTGCGTGAGCTCCTGGGCCAGCGCGATCTGGAAGTGGTGGCCGGGCACCGCCTCGTGGAACGCGGTCACCTCGGACACGAACCGGTCCCGCTCCCGCGCGCGGTGCGTGTTGGCGAAGTAGGTGCCGGGCCGCGAGCCGTCCATCGACGGCCACACGTAGTACGCCGCTGCCGCGCCCGGCGCGTCGGCCGCGGGCACCGGCTCGACCTCGCACCGCGAGCCGGGGAGCCGGCCGAACCAGCCGGGCGCGGCGGCCTCGGCTCGCGCCACCGCCGTGCGGGCGGCGTCGAGCAGCTCCTCCGCGTCGCGCCAGCGCATCGCCGGGTCGCTGGTCATCTTCTGGAAGATCTCCGCCTGGTCCTTGGTGGCGAACACCCGCGAGCCGATCTCCGCGTACTCCTCGGCGAGCCCCGCGATCACGTCCAGGCCCGTCTGGTGCAGCTCGTCGGGCGTGCGGTCGGTCGTCGTGTGCACGCGCACGAGGCCGGTGTAGAGCTCGTCGCCGCCCGGCAGCCAGCACAGGCCGGCGTGCTCGGTGTCGCGGCCGCGCTCGAGCAGCTCGTCGCGCAACATGTCCCGGTAGCGCGCGAAGGCCGGGCGGACGACCTCGGCGAGCACCCGGGTCCGCTCCTCGTCGAACGCCGGGTCGTCGAACGCCGGCCGGACCAGCGCGTCCTCTTCCGCGTCGAGGTAGCGGTCGACGTGGTCGGCGGCCGCGCGGACCAGGTGCGCCACCGGCACCCGGCCGGCCGCGACCCCGCCCCGGTGTCGCTCGGCCACGATCTCCAGGAAGGCGGGCACGGCACGCAGCCGCGCGAGGTACGAGCGGGCGCCCGCCGCGTCGTTGAGTGTGATCATCGGCAGCATCGCGAGCAGCTCGGCGGCCGGGCCGACGAACATGGGCGAGATCGTGTACTCGACGGTGCGCGTGTCGATCTCGGTGACCACCTGGCGGGCGTGGTGCGCGACCGCGGCCCTGGTCACCGTGTCGTCCGCGGACAGCGTTGCCGGGTCGACCGCGTCGACGCGGGCCGCGATGTCCAGCGCGGTGGCGCGGATCGACTGCTGGGCCTGCTCCGACCGGTCGCTCAGGGTGTCGTCGTGGCCGGGCACGCCGAGGATGGTGGCCATGACGGGGTCGGCGGCGAAGGAGAGCTCGAGCAGCTCGTCGGCCAACTGGTGCACGGGGTTCGAGGTCGTCGTCACGCCGACACGGTACCCAGCCCCGACGACCTAGCCGCCGGGTTCCTCGGTGTGCGAACGCTGGTACTCCCGCCAACGCCCCATGAGCGTGGGCAGCTCGTCGCGCAGGAAGTCGAAGAACTGCCGGCTCTGGTCGAGCCGCCAGCCCGCCTTCGTGTGCGGGCCGAGGATCTTCGCGCCCTCGGTCATCACCGTCGACCACTGCTCGAGCACCTTGTCCCGGTGGGCGAACGCCTCGTACCAGAGGTCGTCGGTGACCTCGTAGTGGTCGCGGCGCTCCCCGGGGTCGCGGGCGCGGACGACGAGCCCCACCTGCGTCAGGTACCGCACGGCGCCGGAGACCGCGGCGGGGCTGACGTTCAGCGACTGCGCGAGCTCGCCCGCGGTCCGCTTCCCCTCCTCGGCGACCAGCAACGAGCCGAACACCCGCGCGGGCATCCTCGGTATCCCCGACTCGACCAGGTGCAGCGCGAACCGTTCGACGAACCGGGCCAGTTCCCCGGCGTCGGCCGGGCTGTCGTCAGGGCCGTTCGTCACGTTGCGAATCCTCCATTCCGGCCGGGTGATCCCGACA
Organism: Actinophytocola sp.; assembly: GCF_050699935.1. Taxonomy (NCBI): domain Bacteria; kingdom Bacillati; phylum Actinomycetota; class Actinomycetes; order Pseudonocardiales; family Pseudonocardiaceae; genus Actinophytocola; species Actinophytocola sp. Next base: position 2,041 of record NZ_JBOHGB010000177.1, on the reverse strand, counting down.
GATTTTTATACGTTTCCTTAACTTCACAACTTTGTGAAGCAACTGTACGTTCGAAGGTATGACGACCGCAATCTCCGTGTCGGGCCTGGTCAAGACCTTCGGCCAGACACGCGCGCTGGACGGACTGGACCTGACGGTGCGCACCGGCGAGGTGCACGGGTTCCTGGGCCCGAACGGCTCGGGGAAGTCGACGACCATCCGCGTCCTGCTCGGCCTGCTGCGGGCCGACGCCGGCCAGGTTCGGCTCTTGGGCGGTGACCCGTGGACCGACGCCACCGACCTGCACCGCCGGCTCGCCTACGTGCCCGGCGACGTCTCGCTGTGGCCGACCCTGTCGGGAGGCGAGGTGATCGACCTGCTCGGCCGGCTGCGCGGGGGCCTGGACCCGAAGCGCCGCAAGGACCTGCTCGAGCGCTTCGACCTCGACCCGACGAAGAAGGGCCGCACGTACTCCAAGGGCAACCGGCAGAAAGTCGCCCTGGTCGCCGCGCTCGCGTCCGACGTGGAGCTGCTGCTGCTGGACGAGCCGAGCTCCGGGCTGGACCCGTTGATGGAGGCGGTGTTCCAGGACTGCGTCAACGAGGAGCGCGAGCGCGGCCGCACGGTGCTGCTGTCGAGCCACATCCTCGCCGAGGTCGAGAGCCTCTGCGATCGGGTGAGCATCATTCGGCTGGGCCGCACGGTGGAGACCGGCACGCTCGCCGAGCTGCGCCACCTGACCCGCACGTCGATCTCCGCGGAGCTCGCCGGCAGGCCCGACGGGCTGGCCGACCACCCCGGGGTGCACGACCTCGAGGTCAACGGCAACCGCGTGCGGTTCGACGTGGACACCCAGGAGCTCGACGCCGTGCTGCGGCGGCTGACCGACGCCGGCGTGCGCGGCCTGACGAGCCAGCCGCCGACTCTCGAGGAGCTGTTCCTGCGGCACTACGAGTCCGACCACGACTCCACCCCCGGCGGCGTGGCGCCCGGGCACGGCCGGCACGCGGCGGTGACGCCATGACACCCCCTGTGTCGACCTCAAGATCGAATCAGGCCGAGCGCCTCGCAGCCGCACCTCAGGGGAGCGTGACGCAAGCCAGCCACCTTCACGTGCCCAAACAGAACCCTCCGTTCCCCAACGCAACCACAACCTCGAAATCCGGGGAGGCGGAACAACCATGACCACCGCGACCCTGCCCGCGAAGCGGCCGGTCCGCGCCGCGACCCGCCCGCGGGACGGCTTGGCCGGCACGGGTGCGCTGCTGCGCCTGGCGCTGCGCCGGGACCGGATCGTCGCGTCGGTGTGGATCCTGCTGTTCGTGGTGATGGCCGCCAGTTCGGCGTCGGCGTCGCAGAGCCTGTTCACCACCGTCGAGTCGCGGATGCGCGCCGCGGCGGCGGTGAACGACACGCCCGCCACGCTCGCGCTGTACGGCCGGGTGTTCGACCCGACCTCGCTCGGCGCGGTGTCGATGTTCAAGCTCGGCGCGATGGGGGCCGCGCTGGTCGCGCTGGTCGCGATCTTCATGGTCGTCCGGCACACGCGGTCCGAGGAGGAGTCGGGCCGGCTCGAGATGATCGGCGCGACGGTCGTCGGGCGGTACGCGGCGTTGACCGCGGCCCTGCTGCTGGCGGTCGGCACGACGCTCGTGCTGGCGGTGCTGACCGCGCTGAGCCTGGTCGGGGCGGGCCTGCCGGCGAGCGGCGCGGTCGCGTTCGGGCTGTCGTGGGCCGGTGCGGGCATCGCGTTCGCGGCGGTCGGCGCGGTCACGGCGCAGGTCACCGAGAGCGCGCGGACCGCGAACGGGCTCGGGGCCGCCGTGCTCGCCGCCGCCTACCTCCTGCGCGCTGCCGGCGACGCGACCGGGGTGGACACCTCGACGTGGCTGTCGTGGCTCTCGCCGATCGGCTGGGCGCAGCAGGTCCGCCCGTTCGCCGGCGACCGGTGGTGGGTGCTCGCCTACCTCGCGGTGTTCGCCGTGCTGGTGTCTCTGGCGGCCTACGCCCTGGTGGCGCGCCGCGACCATGGCGCGGGGCTGCTCGCGCAGCGGCCGGGCCG
>NZ_JBOHGB010000176.1:0-13927 GCF_050699935.1 Actinophytocola sp. | reverse complement strand
GCGCGACCCGGGCCGCCGGCACACTACCGAGCCGCCACGCCCGCAGCACCGTGTCCGCCGCGAGCGTGCTGACGCGGTCGGCGACCTGCTCGATGCGCAGCGGCCCGTCCGGCGCGAACCACTTGTTGACGCTGTTGGCCATGCTGACCGTGGCGAGCAGGACGATCTTGCCGTCGGTGGTCGGCGGTGGTGTCGCGGCGTCCAGTCGGGTGAGGTAGTCCTCCAACATCGTGCGGTAGCCGACGGTGTGCTCGGACACCGCCCGCTGGTGCTCCTCGCTGAGCTCGCGAAGCTCCCGCTCGGTGACGACGATCTTGACGCGCTCGTGCCAGGCACGGTGGATGTGGTGGTAGAAGAACGCCTTGACCTGCCTGCCGGGGTCCGCCGGACCTTCCAGGAGCGGCCGCTGCGCGTCGACGAAGTCGCGGGTCTCGTGGAGGCAGATCTGGAACAGGAGGTCCTCTTTGGACGGAAAGTGGTAGTACAGGCTCGCGTTGCGGACGCCGATCACGTCGGCGATCATGCGCATGCCGACGTTGGCGTAGCCGTGCTCGTAGAACAGCTGCGCCGCCTGGTCGACGATCTCCTGGCGTCGGTCACTACCGGCCATGCCCACATCTTTCGGAAGTGTTGCAATCCAAGGCAACCGTCCTGGTTCCGTTGGTCCGCGTCGTGGCCCGGCGACCGCCGGTCGTCCTAACCTACTGCACGTTCGGTAGGTTGGCTACCATGCTCACGCGCCGCGTCGGGCGACCGCTCAGGGCGTCACCGCTCAGGGCGCCGCCGACCGCGAGGATCGTCATCATCACCAGGTCGTGGACGCTCGCACCGGCTGCGGCCACGGCGACGTTCAGGTTCGTCATCACCTGCGGGGTCTGCGCGACGGCGTCGTCACCGCCGACGAGCCTGCCGGCACCGCCGACGGCGTTCTGCCCGCCGACATAGACCGTCGTCGCACCGGGTGGCACGACCGCAACATGACGCAGAACCCCGGACAGCTACGGTCCGGATTCACCGGTGGCGGTGACGAGTTGGGCCGCGGCGCTGTCGACCTCGGCCTCGGTGGTCCAGCGGCCCAGCGACAGCCGCACGGCGGACAGGCTCCGCTCGGCGCTCAGTCCCATCGCCGTCAGCACCGGGGACGGCTCGTGGGTCCCGCTGTGGCAGGCCGAGCCGGTGGACGCGGCGACTCCCGGTGTCGCGGCGAGCACGGCGTGGCCGGCCGCGCCGGTGATGCTGACGTTGAGCGTGTTCGGCAGGCGCGCGTCGGCCGGGCCGTTGCGGAGCACCCGGCGCGGCAAGGAGTCGGCGAGCCGCTCGTGGAGGCGGTCACGCAGCCGCTGGAGGCGGTGCTGCCCGCCGCGGGCGAGGTCGTCGGCGGCCAGCCGGGCGGCGGCGCCGAGGGCGACGGCGAGCGCGACGTTCTCGGTGCCCGCCCGCAGCCCGTGTTCCTGTCCGCCGCCGTACACCAGGGGTTCGAGCCGCACACCGGAGCGGACGTACAGGGCGGCGATGCCCTTGGGCGCGTACATCTTGTGCCCCACCACGGTCAGCAGGTCCACGCCGAGCGCGGTGACGTCGAACGGAACCTTCCCGATCGTCTGGGCGGCGTCGCAGTGGAACACCGCGCCGTGCTCGCGGGTGACGCGGGCGAGGTCGGCGACGGGTTGCCGCGCGCCGGTCTCGTTGTTCGCCGCCATGATCGACACCAGCACGGTTCGCGGGGTGAACGCCGCGGCCAGCTCGCCGGGGTCGACCAACCCGTCGCCGTCGACGGGCAGGTAGGTCACGTCGGCACCGTGCCAGCGGTGCAAGGCCGCACAGGCCGCCAGCACGGCGGGATGCTCGGTGCGCTGGGTGATCACGTGCGGCCGGTCGGCGCCCGAGGCCAGCACGGCGCCCCGGATGGCGAGGTTGTCGGCCTCGGAACCGGACCCGGTGAACACGATCCGGCCGCCGGTCGCCCCGATCACGGCGGCGACCTGTTCGCGCGCACGGTCCAGCGCCGCGCGGGGCGCCGCCCCGTAGTGGTGGTCGCTGGACGGGTTGCCGAACGCGTTGGTGAACAACGGCGACATCGCCTCCGTGACCGCGGGGTCGACGGGCGTGGTGGCGTTGTAGTCGAGGTAGATCGGACCCGCTGCGAGTCCTTCGGGGACTGTCACGGTTCGCCATTCTCCCGCGCCGGGCGGTGTGGTCGCCGGCTATGTGACGTCTCGTCGCACGGTGAGCAGGGCCGCGGTGCCGGCGATTTATACGGTTTCCTTACGTCACATTTTTCTGAACTTCCAGTACTTTGTGAAGTTATGACGTGCGCGGAGTCGAGCACAGCGACCAGGGGTATCGCCCTGTGCTCGCTCGGTCGCCTGTCGTCGTCGCTCGCGGGTGCTCGGCGGGCGGACTCCGATCCGCCGGCGCGGTAGCGCGTCCCCGCCTTCTCGCTACATCTGCGCCGGCCACCCGTGTCGATCTCGGGTGGCGGCTCGCATATCCAGCCACGCGTCCGGCGGGTCCGGGCGCCCCGCACCGAGGACACAGCATGCCCACTTCGCCTTCCACCGAACCTTCGACCGGGCCTTCCACCGGGCCCGACACCGCCATCTCCGTGACGGGGTTGGACAAGTCGTTCGGTGCCGTCAAAGCTCTCGACCAGCTCGAGCTGACCGTCCGGACCGGGGAGGTCCACGGGTTTCTCGGGCCCAACGGGGCCGGGAAGTCGACCACCATCCGCGTCCTGCTCGGGCTGCTGCGGTCCGACGCGGGCACGGCGACGGTGCTCGGCGGCGACCCGTGGCGCGACGCGGTCGCGCTGCACCGGCGCCTGAGCTACGTCGCCGGCGACGTGAACCTGTGGCCCAACCTCACCGGGGGCGAGGCCATCGACCTGTTCGGCCGGCTGCGTGGCGGGTTCGACCGGAGCCGGCGCAACGAGCTGTGCGAGCGGTTCGACCTGGACCCCACCAAGAAGGGACGCACCTACTCCAAGGGGAACCGGCAGAAGGTCGCCATCGTGGCCGCGCTCGCTTCCGACGTCGAGCTGCTGATCCTGGACGAGCCGACCGCCGGGCTCGACCCGCTGATGGAGTCGATCTTCGCCGAGTACGTCCGGGAGCTGAAGGACGCCGGCCGGACGCTGCTGCTGTCCAGCCACATCCTCGCCCAGGTCGAGGCCCTGTGCGACCGGGTCTCGATCATCCGGCTAGGCCACATCGTGGAGTCCGGCTCCCTGTCCGAGCTGCGGCACCTGACCCGCACCACGGTCACCGCCGAGACCACCCGGCCGGCCGACCGGCTCACCGGCCTGGCCGGCGTGCACGACGTGGAGGCCCGCGACGGCCAGGTGCGGTTCGGCGTGGACACCGAGCACCTGGACGCCGCGATCGGCTACCTGCACAGCCTCGGCATCCGCGCACTGGTCAGCCAGCCGCCGACGCTCGAGCAGCTGTTCATGCGCCACTACGGCGAGGACCTCGCCCAGGCCACGAACGGGAGCCGTCGATGACCACCACCACCGCGCCGGTGTCCGTCGGCGCGCCCGCCGCGGGCGGGACGCTCACCGGCATCGGCTCGCTCGTCCGGTTCATCCTGCGGCGCGACCGGGTGCGCATCCCGGTGTGGCTCGCCGCGCTGACCCTCACCACGGTGGGCACGGCCACGAGCTTCCGCGACCTCTACGGCGCCGACCTGAACCGGCAGCAGGTCGCCGAGACCATGAGCTCACCGGCGGCGCTCGCGATGACCGGCCCGAGCCACTACCTGGAGAACTACCACTTCGGCTCGATGATGAGCCACCAGATGCTCGGCTTCACGGCGATCATGGTCGGCCTGATGAGCGTGCTGCTGGTGGTCCGGCACACCCGCGCCGAGGAGGAGACCGGCCGCGCCGAGCTGGTCCGGGCCAACGTCGTCGGCCGCCATGCCCACCTCACCGCCGCGCTCACCGTGGCCGCCGCGACCAACGTCGTGCTGGCCCTGCTGATGACACTCGGCCTCGGCGGGCTCGGCATGGCGGGCATCACCTGGTCCGGCGCGCTGCTGTACGGCGCCGCGCACGCCGCCGCCGGCATGGTCTTCGCCGGCGTGGCCGCGGTGACCGTCCAGATCACCGAGCACTCCCGTGGCGCGTCCGGCCTCGCGCTGGCGGTCATCGGCGTCGCCTACGTGCTGCGGGCCGCGGGAGACGTGGGCGACAGCGTGTTGTCGTGGCTGTCGCCGATCGGCTGGGCCCAGGCGACCTGGGTGTTCCTGGAGAACCGGTGGTGGCCGCTGCTGCTCGCGCTCGCATTGACCGCCGCCCTGGTCGTGACCGCGTTCGCGCTCAGCATCCGCCGCGACGTCGGCGCCGGGCTGCGCCAGCCGAGGCCCGGCCCGGCAGCCGCGTCGGCGGCGCTGGTTCGGCCGATCGGGTTCGCGCTACGCCTGCACCGCGGGATGATGGTCGGCTTCGGCATCGCGATGTTCCTGCTCGGCTCCTCGTACGGCTCGATCCTCGGCGAGGCGGAGGACATGCTCGCCGGCATCGAGGCGTTCGAGGACGCCCTCGCCGAGATCGGCGGCACCAGCGTGGCGGAGTCGTTCGCGTCCATCGTCCTGGTGAACACGGCGATCATCGCGTCGGTGTACGTGGTGATGGCCTCGCTGCGCCCGCGAGCCGAGGAGAACGCCGGCCGCGCCGAGCCCGTGCTCGCCACCCCGCTGTCCCGGCTCGGCTGGCTCGGCAGCCACCTCGTCGTGGTCATGATCGGCTCGACGGTGATGATGGTCGCCGCCGGGCTCGGGTTGGGGCTGTCCGGTGCATCGTCCATGTCGGACAGTGGCATGGTGCTCACCCTGCTCGGCGCGGCGCTCGCCTACCTGCCCGCCCTGTGGGTCACCGCCGGCGTCACGATCGTCCTCTTCGGACTCGTACCGCGCGCGGCGACGCTGGCCTGGATCGTCCCGCTGTACGGGTTCGTCGTCAGCTACCTCGGCCAGATCCTCCAGTTCCCGGAGTGGACGAACAACCTCTCCCCGTACGGCCACATCCCCCGGCTGCCCGCCGACGACCTGAGCATGACCCCGCTGATGCTGCTCACGGTCCTGGCCGCGGTCCTGGCCGTCGGCGGCCTGCTGGCGTTCCGCGAACGGGAGGTCAACGTCACGTGACCACCGGCCGGTTCACCCGCGGTACGGGGACGAACAGCCGGCGACGCCATACCTCGATGAGCACGGTGCCGACGGCGGTGGGGGCCAGCCAGGGGATCAGCTGCGCACCGCCGCCGACCGGGCCGTCGACCACCAGCGCGACCACGACCAGCGCGGTGACCTGGGCGATGTAGGAGCCGCCGAGTCCGTGGACGTAGCCATGGGTCCAGCCGCGGAACCGCCGGCGGGCCGACTCTCTGGCGAGCACGGCCAACGCGAACGTCGCGGCGGACACCGGCACCAGCCACCACAGATCGGTGCGGTCCAGCCACACCAGCGCGCTGCCGGAAACGCACACGAGGAGCACCACCACGACATAGGCGGCGGTGTACCGGCCGCTGGTGCGGTGGCCGGCGGCGAAGCGTCGCGCGTCCTGGCGCATGGCCAGCGGGCCGATCAGGAGACCGGCGACCCCGGCGACGACATGAACGAGGAGCGTGGCCGTGTGCATCGCGGAAACACCTCCATCCAAATAACTTAGAATGCTAAGTTAGCATGGTAAAGTAACGTGTGCCAGAGACCCTGAGCTTCGAGCTGCACACGCTGACCGCCCGCCTGGACCGGGCGGCCGACCGCATCCTGCGAACCGAGCACGGACTGTCGTATCGCCGGTTCCGGACGCTGCTGAGCGTGCACCTGCTGAGCGCCGAGAGCCCGAAAGTCGTGACACAGCGCGCGGTGGCGGAGGAGCTGGGCATCTCCGAGCCGTCGGCGAGCCGGATGACGGGCGTGCTGGCCACCGCCGGACTGCTGGACGTGCACCAGGATCCGAGCGGTGGGAACCGCAAGCGGCTACGCCTCACCCCGGCCGGCGCCGACCTGGTCGACCGCTGCCGAACGCTGCTGGAGAAGCGCTTCGTCGACGTGGTACGGCGCAGCGGCGTCTCCTACGCTGACTACGCGCGAGACACCCGCCGGCTGCTGGCGACCCTCGGCGCGTCGTGACACCTGCGCCCGAACGAATCCAGGAGTGCCCCCATGACCGCCGTGACACGTCTAGTGACCTTTGTGGACGTCGACGACGAGCTGGCGGACACCGTCTCGGTGTCGGCGCGGCACGAGGCGGAGCTCGCCGACGGAGGCCGCGTGCCGCTGCTGGACGACCGAGGTTGGGGCACGACACAGGGCTGGGCCGCGGCGTCGGCGGACGACATGCGGGAGACCGCGCGCATGGTGGTCGGCCCGGACGAGCCGGACGAAGGCGGCTCGCGGGAGGACATGGCGGCCGCGCACTGGGCTTGCCTGTCGCGGGTGGCCCAACGGCAGGGCGTCGCGGTCGACGCGGCCGAGCTCAGGCGGCTGCGGCACGACGTGGTGCTCAGCCGGCGGGTGCTCGAGCGCATCGGCGACGTACGGTGACCGGCCGCCCGGGGCCTGCTGATTCCGTTGCGCACGGCCGGATCAGCCGACAGCGCAACGAGCTCGGCCGGGTAACGGTGATGGCCGCGCAACCGTGGCTCGCCGGCCAGCTCCTCGGCAGGGTCGCCGCATGCCATGGCCACGAACGGGACACGGCCGGACGGACACGCCCGGACGATTTCTCGCGACGAGCCACGGCGCCCGGCGTGGCCTGGCCGAACTCACCGTGCGAACGGACAGTACGGTTTAGTCTGACGCCCGGTTGGATCACCGGAGGGGGTCGGCGTGCGTCGAGTTCACTTGGTCATCGCGGGGGCCGCGTTGGCGGCCGTACTGGTCGCCGGGCTGCTCGTGTGGCGGCCCTGGACCGCCGACGCCGACCCCTGCACGGCGGCGCTCACCCAGACCGACCGGCTGCCCGCCGCCACCCAGCTCGACGCGCTGGCCGAGCCGGACCAAGCGCGGATCCTCACCGAGCCGGGAGCTCCGTTCGGGCCCCAGCGAGTGGCCGTGCCCGAGCCGGAGTCGCCGAGGCTCGCCGTCGGCGGCACGGTGGTCCAGCAGTCGAGCTCCGGCCTCGTCGGCGCGCTCGACGCGCGGACCGGCGAACAGGTGTGGGCGTTCGAGCAGAACGGCACCGGTTACGGCGCCACCCAGGTCGGCGGTGGCATGGTGCTGGTCCAGCACCCGGACGGCTCGCGGGCGACCGCGGTCGCCGTCGGCATCGAGGACGGCCAGGTCCGCAACTGCACGACCTTCGGCGCGGACGAGCCGGTGGCGGGCACCGGCACCGCGGTGACCGTCGCCCAGCGCACGGTCGCGCTGCTGCGCCGGGAGGAGCGGGCCGACCCGACCGCGACGCTGTCGATGATCGACCCGACCAGGGGCGAGCCGCTGTGGACCAGAGACGTGGAGCTGCCCCGATCGGTCACGTACGGCTACCAGGCCGGCGGCGTCGTCGTGTTCGGCGCCGCCGGCACGGACCCGACGAGCGCGTGGCAGCTGGCCGTCGACGAGCGCGACATCTACACCCCCGAGGACCGGCGGCTCTACGCGTTCGCCGCCGACGACGGCGCCCCGCTCTGGGACTACGCGCACGAGGACTTCGCCGGCCAGGTCATCGGCACCGGCTTCGACATCGTGGTGGTGCGCGCGACCCGTCTCGAGGAGGGCGGCAAGGTGCTCCGGAACCGGTTGATCGCGCTGGACGAGCGGACCGGCGAGGAGAACTGGTCGGTCGACCTGCCCAACAGCACCGCGACCTACTACGAGCAGGGCACGCTGTTCGGCGACGTCCTGGTCGTCTCGGAGTCCGACCCGAAACGGGGTGCCTTCGCCGACCTCGTCGGTCGCGACCTGTACACCGGCGAGGAGCTCTGGCGGATCGACAACCGGATCACCGGTCTGGAACGCGCCGGCCTCGTCGGCAACCTGGCCCTGATACCCGGCAAGTCGCTGGCCGGCCTGGAACTGGTCCACGTCCGCACAGGCGAGTCACGCACGGTCTTCGACGGCCTGTCGGTGCTCAGTGCGTCGGCCGACGGCACGAGCATCGGCATCGAGGCCATCCTCGGCCGCGACCGGGTCCTGGTGACCTACGACCGGGAGAGCTAGGGCCTGCGCACCCGAGCCGGTCCACTTCGGCGCCCTCGTCGAGCGCCACCTGCGCTCGTCCGGGTCGTGAGCGGTCGTGGTTCGACGTCCCGCGGCGGGCCGAGACCTCACTTGCGGCACGTCGCCCCCCGGACAGGTACGGGTTCGCTCTCGTAGACCCGTTCGGCGTCGGTGCCCTGGATCATGAAGCAGTACTCGCGTCCGGGCTCGACCTCGACGGTCATGGAGTTCTTGCGCTCGGCCAGGAAGAACTGCGCCGGCTTGCCCTTCTCGGCGACGACGACGGCGAAGTCGAGCTCCCGCGTGCTGCGCCAGGTGAGCTCGACGTGGTCGGTCTTGTCGACGGGCTGCGCAAGCACGATCCGCACGTCGCCGATCGTCACCCCGGCGTCCGCCGGCGCCCGCTCGCTGGAGTCGAGCTCGTCCGGCTCGCTGCGCAGAATCAGCATGAGTACGAGCGCGAGAACCCCGACGAGAGTCCCCCCGGCGACCCCGGCCCGAACCCGCACCGAGGGCAGACCACCACGCGACCCGCGGCCGCCCGGCGGAACGCCACCCGGGCGCGAGCCGTTCCCGAACACGTCGCGGCCGGGCGGTCCCCCGCTCCCCCGCGGAAAGTCGTCCTCCTCGACGGGCGGCCGCGGCGCCTCGTCCGCCGGCCAGTAGGAACCCTGCCCCTGCCCCTGCCTGTGCCCGTGCCCGTGCCCCTGCCCGTGCCCCTGCCCGTGCCCCTGCCCGTGCCCGTGCCCCTGCCCGTGTCCCTGCCCGAATCCCTGTCCCTGTCCCTGCCCGTGTCCCTGTCCCTGCCCGTGTCCCTGTCCCTGCCCGTGTCCCTGTCCGAGCCACGGCGCCGAAACGCCGGCCACCGGCTCCGCGGCATCCAGCGGCCCACCGGTCAGCGCATCCACCTGACCGCCATCCGCGGGCAGCTCCCGCACCGCCGACCACGAAGCCGGCTCCCCCGGTGGCGGCGTCGCCCACGTGGGCAATGAGTCCATTGTGGACCGTGGTGGCGTGGCGTGCGGTTCGGGAGCCATCCGCGCCGGGCCGGCCCAGGACGGGGACGGCGGAGCCGGGTGGGCCGGAGGGGCACCCACGTCGGCCGGAGGTGGTGCGGGCACGGTCATCGGGGGCGGCGGGGGTTGTGTGTTCGGCGCGGGGTGGCGTGGCCGCGCTGGTGACGCGGGGTGGGGCGCGATCGCCGGGATGCGGGGTGGGGCGTCGAAGTCGTCGAACTCGTCGTGGGGTGGGGGCGGGGCGTGCGGCGCCGGGACGGGAGGTGGCGCGGGGGTCGCGGCCGCCGAGGCGAAGTCGTCGAAGTCCTCGTCCTTCTTGGCGGGCGGGGTGGGTTGCAGGCTCGTCAGCTGGGTGACCACCTGCGCGGCGTCGGATGGGCGGCGGGCCGGGTCGGTGGCCAGCAGGCGCGCCACCAGGGTGGTCAGGGCCACCGGCACGCCCTGCGCATTGATGGCGGGGACCGGCTCACCCAGAATGCGCAGCACGCGTTCGCCTGGCTGCTCACCCAGCCGGCCCGGGTGCGGGGTCCGGCCGGCGAGCGCGTAGTGCAGGAGGGCGCCCAGGCCGTACAGGTCCGTGCTCTCGTTCAGGACCCCGGTGCGCAGGGTCTCCGGCGGCAGGAACTCGATCGCGTGCAGCGGGTCCCTCGCCAGGGCCTGCCGGAGGGTAGTGCCGAAGTCGGCCAGCGCGGGAGCGCCGGAGGGACGGAACAACACGTTGTGGGGCGACATTCCACCGTGGACGATGCCGGACTCGTGCGCCGCGGCCAAAGCCGTCGCGATCGCGCGACCCGACGCCACCACCTCGGCGGCCGGTAGCGGGCCCTGGCGGTCCACCACGGACGCCAGCGAGTGGGCGCACAGCTCCATCCGCAGCGCGGGCTCGCCGCCGGGCAGCTCCTCGACCGCGTCCACCGGCAGGATCGAGCCCACTCGGCGCAGGCTCGACAGCACCGCCTGCTCCTTGGTGAACGCCGCCATCGTCTTCTTGTCGAAGCGCTTCGGGAACACCTTGTACGCCACCGGCACGCCGTCGCGCTGTCCGGAGTAGACAGTCGCGACCGGACCGTCGCCCAGGCGCGTCAGCTCCGCGAACGACACGGCCATCAGCGGACACGCTCCGGGTGGCGACCCGCCACGACCCCATCGCGAACAGCCACGGCCGGCCGGCCGACCGGCAGGACGAGCGCCGCCACCAACTCCACCTCCGTGTCCGCTAGCTGCCGACCCCGTTCCCTGGTCGGGGCCGCCCAGTCATGGTAAATGCGCCCACCGGAACCGGTGGACCCGTCGGCATGTTGCTGCCGCCGGTCGCGGAAACGGAGCTGACATGAACACCACTGGCCTGGTCCGGGTCACGGTCGCGGCACCGGCCCGGCGGATCGACCTGGCCCTGCCCGAACGCTCCCCGCTCGCCGAACTCCTGCCCGCCCTGCTCGGGCACGCCGGCGAGGACCTCGCGGACGCCGGCGCCACCGCGGGCGGCTGGGTGCTGCGCCGTGCGGACGGCACCGTGCTCGAGCCCGCCCGCACGCTCGCCGCGCACCGGGTGCGGGACGGTGAGGTACTGCACCTGACCCAGGCGCACACCGACTGGCCGGAGCTCGAGTACGACGATCTCGTCGACGCGATCGCCACCGGCTCGTCCCGGCTCGGCACCACCTGGGGGCCGCGACACACCCGGGCGACGGGCCTCGCGCTGGCCGCGCTGGCCACCGTGCTGTGCCTGGTCGCGGTGCTGCGAGCCGGGCCGCCGTGGCCCGGGCCGGGTGGGTGGGCACTCGGCGCGGCCGCGCTGCTGCTGGCGGCCGGCGTGCTGCTGGCAAGGACCACCGGGGACGCCGGCGCGGGTGCGATCACGGCAATGACCGCGCTGCCGTTCGCGTTCGCCGGTGGCGGGCTGGTCCTGGCCGGCGACCGCTGGTTCACCGAACTCGGCGCGCCGCACCTGCTCGCGGCCTGTGCCGCGCTGCTGCTCGCGTCGATGGTCGGGCTGTTCGGCGTCGTGGACCGGGCGGCGGTGTTCGTCGGCGGCGGCGCGATCGGCCTGCTCGGCGTCCTCGGCGGGTGGCTCGCCACCTGGGACTCGCTGGAGGGCTACGAGGCCGCGGGCATCGTCGCGGGCCTCGGGCTCGCCTTCTCGCCGACGTTCGCGCCGCTGTCGCTGCGGCTGTCCCGGGTGCCGATGCCGGTGCTCCCCCGCGGTGCCGCCGACCTGCTGCGCGACGACCCGCAACCGCCGCGCCGGCTCGTCTACGCGGCCGTGCTGCGGGCGGACGGCCTGCTGTCCGGGATGGTCGGCGGCCTCGCGGCCGTCGCGACCGCGTGCCAGTGGCTGCTGATCCGCAGCGACAGCACCGCCGGGACGATCCTCGTCGGCCTGCTCACCGCCGGGTTCCTGCTGCGGGCCCGGCTGTACCCGATCGTCCGGCATCGACTGGTGATGCTCGGCGCCGGTGTGGCCGGCGCGGTGTGCCTGGTGGTCGACCCGATGATGGCCGACCGCGCCGGCCTGCTCGCGATGACCGGGCCGGTCCTGCTGCTCGCCGGCGCTGTGGTGGCGCTGCTCGGGCTGCTGCACAGCACCCGCAAGCCGAGCCCGTACCTCGGCCGGTACGCGGAGATCGTGGAGGTGCTCGTGATGCTGGCGATCCTGCCGGTGCTGTGCTCGGTGCTCGGGCTCTACGGGTACGTGCGCGGGTTGGGAGGCTGACGTGGCGTCCAAACGCGATCAGCTCCACGCCTACCAGTTCCTGGTTCAGCGCACCGTTTCCGCGCTCGTGACGAGGGAGACCGACCCGGAGCAGCCGCCGTTCCGCCGGCCGAGCAACGCGGCGTTCGGCGGGCTGGCGCTGGCCGTGATCGCGCTCGCCGCGGTCGGCGTCTACGGCATCATCGTGCCGGGCGGCAACGACTCGTGGCGCGACGGTAAGTCGGTGGTGGTCGAGAAGGAGACCGGCACCCGCTACGTCTACCTCGCCGAGCGGCTGCACCCGGTCGCGAACTACACCTCGGCGCTGCTCGCCGTCAACGCCAACGCGGAGACGGTGACGGTGTCGCGCGACTCGCTGATTGGCGTGCCGCGCGGGCCGCGGATCGGCATCCCGGACGCGCCGGACGCGTTGCCCGGCAAGGATCAACTGATGAGCGGCGGCTGGACGATGTGCTCGCAGCCGCTGCCCGACCCGACCGGCGCGGTGGTGCCGCGGTCGGTGCTGATGGTGGGGCAACAGCCGGCGTCCGGGCGGCGGCTGGGCGAGCGCGCGGTGCTGCTGACCGTCGGCGACGAGACCTTCTTGGTACACAACGGATATCGCCACCGGATCGCCGCGCGCGACCGCACGACGGTGTCGGTGGCGCTGCGGCCGACGCCGGCGCTGCCGGTGAGCCCCGCGGTCGTCGAGTCGCTGCCGGCGGGCCCGCCGCTGCGGCCGATCCCGGTGCCCGGCGCGGGCGAGCCGTCCTCCGCGATCGCCGGACGGTCGGATCTGCGCGTCGGCCAGCTCTACGTCGGGACGACGTCCGGCGGGGTGCAGCACTACCTGGTCGAGCCGAAGCAGCTCCGGCCGATCACCGAGCTGCAGTACGACCTCCAGCGCGCGTTCGCACCCACGGCGGCCGCCTACCCGGACGCCAAGCCGGTTGGACTGCCGCTGGACCTGTCCGACGCGGGCAGCGCGAACCTGGCGACGGTCGCGCCGCCGCGCGCCGCCGACCCGCCGAGCGAGCGGCCGGAGTTCTTCGGCGGGTCGGACGACGCGACGGTGTGCCTGACGTTCTCGCCGGACGGGTTCGTGCCGGCGGTGACGATGGAGCCGGTGATGCCGAAGATCGATCCGCTGACCGCGACATCGCGGCGGACCGAGGGTGGGACGGCGTTGGCGGATCGGGTGAGCGTGCCGGCGGGGCATGCGGTGGTGGTGGAGTCGATGCCGAGCGAGGACGCGCCTCGGGGGACGCTGATGGTGGTGACGGACCTGGGGATCAGCTACCCGCTCGCCGAGGACAAGGTGCTCGACGTGTTGGGGTACGGGGGGATCGAGCCGGTGCGGATGCCCGCTGGTTTGGTGGCTCGGATTCCGCTGGGCAGCGGGCTCAGCCACGACGCGGCCATGCGTCGGTAGATCGGCGGTCGGTAGATCGGCCGTCGGTGGATCGGGCGAGCTGGGCCCACGGGTCGGACGATGCGACTCGCGGGCCTCGCCGTTGGACCCGCGAGAGTCCGCAACGTTGGGACTCGCGGGTCCGAAGCGTCGGACTCGCGGGTCCGGAGTGTTGGACTCGCGGGTTCGGAGTGTTGGACTCGCGGGGTGAGGGGCACCGGCCCCGGGGAGGGGGCCCGGGGCCGGTGCTGGGTGGGGTCAGCGGCGGGGGTGGGGGGTGCGGGTTGGTGGTGGGTCGGCTGCGACCACCGGGTCGGGGGTCTTCTCCGCCACCTGCCACAGGTCCTCGTCGATGAGCTGCACCGTGCTCGGGACGTCCGACTCGACCGCGGGCTGGCGGACCCGCGGGGTGAACCCGTGCGGATCCTTCCGTCCCGCCTTGCCGCTCAGTGCCGCCGGCAGGCCGGGCGGTGGGCCCGCGGGGCGGCCACGGCCGCCCGGGCGCCGTACCGCACCGGAACCCGGTCCCCCACCACGGCCGCCGCCGGCGCCGGTACCGCCGAGGCCGGCACCCACCGGCGGGATGAACGGTGGCGCGCCACCACCGACGCCCGAGGTCGACGACGCGCCGCCGGGCACCGCCGGCGGGCC